>JANXFM010000213.1 GCA_024959975.1 Flavobacteriales bacterium | reverse complement strand
TTAGAATAAAAAAGAGATAAATAATTCTCGGCGTCAGCATAATCAGCAATCCAAGAGCCTCTAAAAATGGATAATTGAGACTTTGACACTTGTTGTCTGTGTGTTGATGGTGGGTTTACATTGACTTCAACTTTAAATCCCAGCTCTTCCCATGCATGCTGAATGTACTCGCACAGATCTACATACGAGCTGGTTGTGTTGAGATGAATTACAGGAATCCCCTGAGCATTTGGATAACCGGCATCAAACAAAAGTTGTTTCGCCATTTTCGGATTATAATCATAGCCCACTGCCGTTTGATATCCGGAAAGCCCTTTGGGTATAAACCCACTATGGGCAGGAGTTCCAATATTATTTCTCAGATACTGCATCATCAGGTCTCTGTCGAAAGCTAGATTTAAAGCCTGACGAACTCTTACGTCCGTTAAAGCCTCATTCTCCTGATTCTCGTCCATTAGAATTCCTAAATACTCGGTATTCAAATAGTCTTGCTTGCTATAATTCAGTTTCTCCAGGTACTTCACTTGAAGTATTCCGTTACCATCCAATAATTCATCCTTGTAAGAAGCATCAATACCTGATAAAAAATCAAAATTTCCTTTAATAAATTCCAAAAAGGCCGTTTGCTTATCCGGTATGAAGCTGATGGCAACTGCATCTAAATAGGGCAATTGTTTATCCCCTTCAAATTCAAAATAATTGATGTTCTTACGAAGTACCAACTTTACATTGTTTTTGTGGTACTGAAAATGAAAGGGGCCCGTGCCTATAGGTGCATCAAAGAAATCAAGAATGGTATCAGACTCTACCGGAAGCACAGAACAATACTGCATAGAGAGCAAACCTAAAAAGGCGGGATTTGGCGCTAACAAATTAATACGAACGGTACTGTCATTAAAGGCAGAAACGCTATTTGTACTCGATAAAACCCAGGCTCCGGGAGAAGCTGTTTTCTTGTCTTTTAGGCGATTTAAGGAGTAAACTACGTCATTTACATCTACCCTTCTACCCTCGTTAACACCAAAGATTTTTTCAGATTCATGAAAACCTACATCATCGCGAATGATGAGATCATATTGCAATCCATCGTCTGAAATTTCCCAACGTTTTGCTATGGATGGTTGAACTTGTAAGTTGGAATCCAACTGTACCAAACTGTTGTAAATTTGGTTGCAAAACCAAATTCTTGCCTGGTCTTTGGCAAAAGCAGGATCAAAAGAGTGTATTCCTGCCGACTCATTGTATTTAAAGATCATCTTAGACTGATCACGCTTACCTGCTGACCCACAAGAAGATAAAACAAAAACACTAACAATTACAACGAATAGACGCATAGATTTAATTTATGCTTCTAAAATAGAACTTTGTTTGTTTATTTGAAATCCATAGCGCCTTAATTTCTTAACTTTGCAGCCGATTTATATGATGAAGAAAGTAGCTTTTCACACTTTAGGCTGTAAACTCAACTTTTCTGAGACTTCTACCATAGCGCGTTCTTGTGAGGATGAAGGCTATGAAAAGGTTGATTTTAAGGAAAAGGCTGATATTTATGTTCTTAACACTTGCTCGGTCACCGAGAATGCGGATAAGGAATGTAAACGCCTTGTACGTCAGGTTTTAAAGGTTAACACGGAGGCTTTTGTGGTTATCATTGGTTGTTTTGCGCAGTTAAAACCCGAAGAAATTGCAAAATACGAAGGTGTTGATCTGGTTCTTGGGGCTACAGAAAAGTTTAAACTTCCTTCTTATCTGAACGACCTAAGCAAACAAGACATAGCAGAAATTCACTC
The DNA here is from genome assembly GCA_024959975.1 of Flavobacteriales bacterium. Lineage (GTDB taxonomy): Bacteria > Bacteroidota > Bacteroidia > Flavobacteriales > UBA7430 > JANXFM01. The sequence goes on along the minus strand of JANXFM010000213.1, from coordinate 10,311 downwards.
TTGTGAAATTGAGGATGCCGATTTCTTTGAAGGAGCATACTCCATTGGCGATAGAACCCGGGCTTTCTTAAAAGTTCAAGATGGTTGCGATTACAAATGTACCTACTGTACCATCCCCTTAGCTAGAGGTATTTCCAGAAGTGATCAACTTCAAAATGTTCTTAAAAATGCTAAAGAAATATCTGAAAGAGATATTAAAGAAATTGTACTTACGGGCGTAAATATTGGCGATTATGGTAAAGGAGAGTTTGGAAATAAAAAACACGAGCACACATTCTTAGACCTGGTAAAGGCTTTAGATGATGTGGAAGGGATATCAAGGCTTCGTATTTCATCTATTGAACCCAATTTATTGAAGAACGAAACCATTGATTTTGTGTCTAATTCAAAGATCTTTGTTCCTCACTTCCACATCCCTCTTCAATCGGGTTCTGACGAATTATTGAAAAAAATGAAGCGTCGTTACCACACGAAACTTTACAAAGAACGCATCACACGTATTAAAGACAAAATGCCGGATTGCTGTATTGGCGTGGATGTGATCGTTGGTTTTCCCGGAGAAACAGAAGAACTCTTCCAGGAAACCTACAATTTGCTAAATGAATTAGACGTATCCTACTTACACGTGTTTACCTATTCTGAACGTGCAAATACAGAAGCTGTAGAAATGAAAGGTGTTGTAGACAAAGGTGTTCGGCATCAAAGAAGTAAAATGTTGCGTATTTTGTCTACCAAGAAAAAACGAGCTTTCTACGAAAAGAACATTGGTGCTACGCGTACTGTGTTATTTGAACACGAAAATAAAAACGGGTACATACAAGGCTTTACCGAAAACTACGTTAAGGTAAAGGTTGATTACGATCCGGGCTTAAGAAACCAAAGTGTAAAAGTTAAACTGAACGATTTTGCCGAAGATGGTAACATTCACGCCGAGATCCTAAATTAAAATAAATGTTTCCAACGCTTAGTCATCTAATAGAATATATCACCGGTGTATTTATTCCACTACCCTTTAAAACCTTTGGCTTTTTTATAGCTATGGGCTTTTTAGCCGGAAGTTATTTTATAGCTAAAGATCTGGCCGAAAAAAATAAAGCGGGCATCATTCCTACAACACGTAGAAAAGTAATTAAAGGAAGACCAACCGAACTTAAAGATATCATCAGATATGCTCTTGTTGGCTTGCTTATCGGCTTTAAAGGCTTGTTTGCTTACCATAATTACAACTATTTTATTGACGACACCTTCTCATTCCTCTTCTCATTAAAAGGCTCCGAAACAGGAGCTATTATAGGTTTACTACTAGGATTAGCCTATGCTTTATACCTAAAGAAAAACAATAAATACACAGAAATTGTTACGAAAGAAGAGGATGTAAAACCTCAGGAATTAACAGCCAATATTCTATTGATCTCTGCCGGTGCAGGATTGGTCGGGGCAAAAATTTTCCACCAGCTCGAAAATTGGGATGATTTTATAGCCGACCCGATGGGACAATTGCTGTCCGGTGGTGGATTAACCTTTTACGGAGGTTTAATTTGTGGAGCCTTAGCAGTAATCTTGTATGTAAAGAAATATGGAATTAGAACAGGAGTCATTGCCGATGCTATGGCGGCTCCTTTAATGCTTGCCTATGGTATTGGTCGAATTGGTTGTCATATGTCCGGAGATGGTGATTGGGGAATTTCCAATCTAAACCCAAAACCGGAGTGGTTGCAATTCTTACCCGACTGGATGTGGGCTTATACCTACCCTAATAATGTAATTCGTGCCGGTGAACGTATGGACATCTGCTCTGACCCTCTTGGGGTTTACTGCTTCGAATTAGCTACTCCTGTGTACCCTACAGCTGTTTACGAAGCTCTGATGGGGATTATTCTATTTACCGTCATCTGGAAGCTTAGAAACAGTTTTAAAGCTCCGGGGATGCTCTTTGGGGTATATTTGGTGTTTAACGGATTGGAACGCTTCTCGATTGAGAAGATCCGTATTAACAACGAACTTTATCAGGGACTAACCCAAGCTGAAATGATATCTGCCGGATTGATTGTATTTGGTTTGGCCCTATTCTTCTGGCTTAAGAAGAAAAAGTAAAGCCCTCAACCCCTAAAAAAGTTAAAAGTACTTATAAAGTGCCTAAAGTGATAAGTCTTGGGTTGTCACGCTGAGCCTGACTACCCCAGAAAATCCTGTCGAAGTGTGTCACACTGAGCCTGACTCCGGCAGGAAATCCTGTCGAAGTGCAGACTAAACGACCTTATGACTGCATGACTTTAGGTATTAGGTATCAGGTACTAGGTATTAAGTAGGTTGGTAGGTTGGTAGGTTCGTAGATTGGTAGGTGTTACGTATCAAATTCCTAAAGATGTGATGCTAAAAACTTGAATCCCGATAACTATCGGAACAAAACTTAAAACCTTTTTTACTGCATGACTACATGGTCGCAAGACATTTTCAGTAATCAGTCATACAATAAAACAAACTGACACCTTGTCAAAAAACAACTGATTTTAAGCACGAAATTTACGACTGACAATCTGACAATTTAATTTTCAACAAGATTAAATCAAACACATTACAGACGTGTTAAGTTAAAGTTAGCTAAACGCGTTAAGTGCTCACTGTCAAAGCTTTACAAAGGTTAACTACACCTTTGTTTTAATGCAATATTGGCGTGTAGATGAATAAGCCACTCAAATAAGATCAAAATTCATCAAGCTTAATAACACTATTTAACTAAAGAATTTTAAATTTGGATAATCTGGTATCTAAACCCTTTACGAATAGAAAATATGCAAGAAAAAACACTGAGAAACATTTTCATCATATCAATTTTGGCTTACCTTATTTATACATTAAAGAGTGTGCTTGCTCCATTTTTTATTGCACTTTTTATTGCATACCTCATGAACCCCCTAATTGCTTTTATTCAAGAAAAATTAAAAATTAAAAAAAGAGGGTTCGCAGTTGCAATTGGATTATGCACATCTACCCTATTTGTTACATTAATTTTTTTAATAAGTACTCCCATTATTAATCAAGAATTTCAGAAAGCTACAATCCTGGTAAAAGAATATGCTGAATTTATCCCACCGATTCCGACACAGCTAAATGATCAGATAAATGACTTTATGACTTCTGATCACACTAAAGACTTCATAAACAGCAGCTCCATCAACGAAACAATAGACAAAATTACACCACTACTAAAAAGCTTATTTTCCGAATCTCTCGATTTACTAATGGGAATATTTGGAATATTTTTTATTCTCATATACCTAGTATTCATCCTACTCGGATATCCAAAACTAAATGAATCATGGATAAGCTGGATTCCCGGCAAATACAGGGATATAGCGCAAGATATAGCTAACGACCTAAACAGTGGAATGCGCTCATACTTTAGAGGTCAGGCAACCATTGCCTTTATTGTCGGAATTTTATTTTGTGTGGGATTTAAGATTATAGGACTCCCCTTAGGGATTCTATTGGGACTAGTCGTAGGGAGTCTTAATCTTGTGCCCTACATGCAAATCCTTGGATTTATACCAGCCTTCTTACTAAGCATACTTCACAGCTTGGAAACAGGTCAAAATATTTGGATATCACTCGGTGCTACAGCCCTAGTATTCCTCATAGTACAACTCATACAAGAAAGCATTCTCATTCCAAAGATTATGAATAAAGTTACAGGATTACACCCTGCAATTATTTTATTATCACTCTCCGTTTGGGGAAGTTTACTGGGCTTAACAGGTTTAATTATTGCACTGCCTATTAGTACGCTACTCATATCGTACTACAAGAGATACATAACAAGAAAATTAACGGATTAAGTTTTTAGCAAGCTCTTTAGATTTTAACACAATATCTATTAAAGACACCCCATACATATAATTACCCAAAACCGTGAGATTCTTTGGGCTTAGCACTTCTATCTGCCTTACTTTATCTAAATGACCCAATTCATATTGAGGAATAGCCTTGTCTATCATTTTAAGTTCTTCCGATTCAATAGTAAACGCTTTGCCAAACACTTGCTCTAAAAAAGCTTTAGACTTCTCTTTTAGGTCCAAACACCTCAATTCTTCAACAGTATAACGCGCTCCCCCCATCATCACTGTATTCACCATCCAGTTGCCTTTAGCATGCTGGGGAAAAGTATTGCTATTAGCTACCATACCAAGAACTACAGAATTCTCTTTAGATGGAACTAAAAACCCAAAACCATCAAAATCAAGTTCTGATTTAAGCAATTTTAGATTCAACACAGCCACAGGAGAATAATGAATGGAATTTAATAAAGTACTCAAATCAGACTTCACATAAACACTGAGCTTATGAGCCGGAATTGTAGAAATAAGCTCATCTACAAACCGAGACTCGCCATTGACAACAATTTCAACCTGTTCTGAAAAATCAATTCGATCAAGCTTAACATCATATTCTATGTGGGCTTGCAAATGCTCTTTGAGAGCCTCTACAATCGTTTGCAACCCATCTTTAAAACTAAAAAGTGCTTTTGAGGTGATGTCTTTAGAATACTGTTTAGAACCTACAGACATCGCTTTGTGTGAAGACAAAGCTTTTATTACAGAACCTTTTTTGCGCTCCAATTTCTTAAGCAAAGGAAGTGTTGCAGAAACACTCATTTTCTCTACATCTCCGGCCCAAATACCGCTAACCATGCTGTCAAAAAATAAATTTCGTAATTCCACACCAAAATGCCGGTCTACAAAATTTGCTATAGTTTCATCTTCATCATGCTTTACAGCACGTATATCTTTATAAAAAGCTTTCAGAAACAATTTCAAATAAGGAGAAAATAAAAAGGACCTTAAAGAATGGGGTAAAACCTGAAGTTTTCCGTCGTGGTATAAATATCTTTTTTTTGCTTTATCATCGGCAAAAACCAATGCTTCCCAAAGCCCCAACTCTTCTACCAACTCAAGTACTACCTGACCTTTTCCTTTGGGACGGACTCCTCGTGGACCCCACTCAAAAACACATTCTTCTTTTTTTTCTGAAAAAACAACTCCTCCGGCCCTATCAGACTCCTCAAGGATGACAAACTCAATATTTGGATGATATTTGCTTAAATAATAGGCAAATGACAAACCTGTTATTCCGGCTCCGAGTATGGCTACTTTCTTCCTTTGCATACCTATAAAGCTATAACTCCTTCTATTTTTGAAGATTTAATATAAATCTCAATGATTTCATCGACACTAAGCATAACCTCTTTGACGCTTATAGATACAAAAGCTCCTTTAGAAGACTCTTTACGTCTTATTTGAGCTCTTTCAGAATGAAATAAAGATTCTATTTTCGCAATCTTATTAACATCAGACTTGACGATAAATTTAAAAAGATACAAAGTAGGAAAAGATAATTGCCCCAACTTCTCACGTAAACCATCAAAATCATGTTTCATACCTATGTTTTCAACAAAAATACAAAGCATCTTCAAAATAAAGCATAGCTCGTGCTTTTTTCTAAATTTGTTTTTATGAATAAACGAATTGTTATTTCCGGTGCTCCGGGAACAGGTAAAACCAGTCTTATAAAAGAATTATCGAATAGAGGCTACATCTGTCACCCTGAAATATCCCGAGAGATCATTGCAGATCAAATAGCTACAAAGGGCTCTATCACTCCATGGCAAGACTTAAATAGCTTCAGTAAGATCGTTATTGAAAAGCGTTTAAATCAATTTAAACAAGCCTCAAACAAAATCGAATTTTACGACAGAGGAATTATAGACGCCTTAGCCTACTTACTAAAAGATAACATCGCAATAAAACAAGAATGGGAAGCCATTGCCAAAAAATACCGATACTTCAATAAAGCTTTTATCACGCCTCCCTGGAAAGACATCTACCATACTGATGAGGAACGTAAAGAAGATTTTAGCACCGCTACTGAGGTTCACAAATTCATGATAGAGACTTACAAATTATACGACTATCAGGTAATAACGATCCCTAAGACGAGTATTAGCGACAGAATTAATTTCATACTAAACGAAATTGAGCAATAGCAACTTACATCAAATACTAGAACAATACTGGGGTTTTAACTCTTTTCGAGCCAAACAGGAAGCTATCATTAATGATGTTTTAGCTCAAAAAGACACACTTGCATTGCTACCTACAGGTGGAGGGAAATCCATTTGCTATCAGGTTCCTGCTCTTGCTATGAAGGGCGTTTGCATCGTAATCTCACCATTGGTAGCACTGATGAAAGACCAGGTCTATCAACTACAAAAAAGAAACATTAAAGCCATAGCTTTGGGTGGTGGATTGAATCAACGAGAGCTTGATATTGCTCTTGATAATTGCATTTACGGAAACATCAAACTACTCTATCTTTCTCCCGAAAGATTGCAATCTGACATCGTTCGTGAGCGCATAAAAAAAATGAAACTGAGTTTTATTGCAGTTGATGAAGCCCATTGCATATCCCAATGGGGCTATGACTTCAGACCTTCTTATCTACAAATTGCAGAAATAAGAGAATTAAAACCTGAAACGCCAATCCTCGCCCTTACTGCAACGGCTACGAAGGAAGTAGTAAAAGACATTCAGGAAAAGCTCTTATTCAAAAAAGAAAACATCATTCAAAAGAGCTTCAAAAGAGCTAATTTAGCTTATATGGTTCTAGAGGAAAACCATAAAACAGATCGTGTACAAAAGATGCTCCATAAGATAAAAGGTTCTGCTATTGTGTACGTAAGAAGCAGAAAAAGAGCTTATGAGTTCTCCACTGAATTAAATAACCTGGGAATAAGTTCCCTGTTCTACCACGCTGGCTTACCAACTGATGAACGCAACGAAAATCAGGATAAATGGATGAACAATAAAGTAAGAGTAATGGTTGCTACCAATGCCTTCGGAATGGGAATCGACAAACCGGATGTGCGTCTTGTTGTTCACCTTCAAAGCCCCAACACAACTGAAGCCTACTTTCAGGAAGCAGGACGAGCCGGGAGAGATGGGGGAAAATCTTTTGCTGTAAGCTTATTTCAAAAATCCGATCTTAAAAATTCAATAGAACGCTTCGAAGAAAATTACCCATCATCAAAAGAAGTTAGAGCAATCTATCAGCACCTGGCAAATTTTTTACAAATTGCCATTGGAGACGGATTTGAACAAACTTATGATTTTGAATTAGAAGGGTTTAGCTCGCACTACAAACTCAACACATCCAAATGCTTAAAAGCATTGAACATATTAGAAAAAGAAAACTTAATAAAGTACGAAAACTTTAACAACAGCCCTTCAACCCTACATATTATTAGCTCTTCCAATTCGGTTATTAATTATAAATCACCAAATTCAAAAAAAGTAGAACTACTTCAGTTAATTCTTAGATTATACCCCGGAGTATTTGATGAACCGGCTGAAATAAAAGAACGCAATCTGGCTATTAAACTCAACCAAAATAGTAGTTACATTTATAAAATGTTAAAACAATTAGATCAGGAAAATGTTTTAACATACAAACAAAGAACAAACAGTGGTAAAATCATATTTAGCTCAGCCAGACACAACAGTTCACATGTACCCATCTCTAAATCACATTTTGAAGAACGGAAATCACTTTTAGTGAATAAACTTCAAAGTATGAACGACTATCTGTCAAACACAAGCTATTGTCGTTCGAGAATACTACTGAATTATTTTGGAGAACAACAAACCGAAGACTGTGGGATTTGTGACTTGTGTATTTCTAAAAATACCGACACGAATGAGTTTAGAAAAACAATTAGAGAGGAACTTTTAAATCGTTTAAAAGAAAATCCAATTGACATCAGTACTTTTATAGCCGGATACAGCAAAATAAAAGAGCCTGTCATTTTAGAAGAAATAAATGAACTTCTATCAGAAGAGACGCTTATTAAAGAAGGAAAAACACTAAAAATCAATGAATAGAGATAAGAACATCGTTTTTATGGGAACGCCACAATTTGCAGTTGAATCCCTAAAAAACATTCACGAAAGTGGTTACAACATTGTTGGTGTTGTCTGTCCACCGGACAAACCCGCAGGAAGGGGACATAAATTACAAGCCTGCGATGTGAAAAAATATGCTGTATCTCAAAATTTAAATGTTCTTCAACCTAAAAAGCTTAAAAACCCAGAATTCCTTTCGGAACTACAAAGTCTAAATGCAGATCTCTTTGTCGTAGTTGCTTTTAGAATGCTGCCAAAAGAAGTTTGGTCTATGCCTCAACACGGCACATTTAACATACACGGATCTTTACTGCCGCAATACAGAGGTGCTGCCCCCATTAACTGGGCTGTAATGAACGGAGAAACAAAAACAGGGGTAACCTCTTTCTTTATTGATGAAAATATCGACACAGGAGCTACATTACTATCTGAAGAATGTGAAATTGACTCAAATGAAACAGTAGGAGATGTACACGACAAACTTATGCTGTTGGGAGCCGAACTTGCTACAAAAACATGTGACGCCATTTTTAATCATACCATTGAAGCTAAAACACAACTAGAATCAACGAATCTAAAAAAAGCGCCCAAGCTCTTTAAAAACAACTGCAAAATAGATTGGTCTAAATCAACAATAGAAATACACAATCATATACGTGGCCTGTCACCATACCCCTCTGCCTGGACCACTTTTATTCGATCCGAAGAGGAACCCCAAACAATAAAGATTTATAAAGCATCTTATACGCTTATCGATCACGATAGAGAAATAGCAGAGATACAGGCTGATAAAAAAGACTTGAAAATTTACACGAAAGATGGCTACATAAGTATTCTTAAAATTCAAGTTCCCGGAAAAAAGAAAATGGATGTTCAATCCTTTTTAAATGGAATAAATATAAAGTCGTACCAAAAAGCTTGCTAAGCCCTATTCACACTGATTTTCACTAATAAGATGTATTTTAAGTGCAGTTTATCAACATTTGCTCATACTTATCAACAAACTAGGGCTTTTTTGACACTCAAACTTGCGCAATCTCAACAATGGTCTATATTTGTAATGCATTCGTTAAAATAAATTAATCTTTAACCTAAAATTGTTTTATTATGAACAAATCAGAATTAATCGATGCTATGGCCAGCGGCGCTGGAATTTCTAAAGCTGCTGCTAAAAGTGCTTTAGATGCTTTCACAGGATCTGTTGCCGGAACTCTTGCTAAAGGTGGTAAAGTTGCCTTAGTTGGTTTTGGATCATTCTCAATCTCTAAAAGAGCTGCAAGAGAAGGTCGTAACCCTCAAACAGGTGCAACAATCCAAATCTCTGCTAAGAACGTTGTGAAGTTTAAAGCCGGTGCTGATTTGAGTGGAAAATGTAACTAATTACTTTCCAAAAAGAAATAGAAACCTCGCAATTGCGAGGTTTTTTTTTTACAACTCAATTTGAAGGCCATCATAAGCAATCATTACATGATCGGGTAATTGCTTAGAAACCTCCTGATGACTACCCATCAAATGGCTAAGATGAGTAAGGTAAGCCCTCTTAGGCTTCACTAAATCAATCATCTTTAAAGCCTCTTCTAAATTAAAATGAGAAATATGCTCTTGTATTCTAAGCGCATTAACTACTAAAACTTGCGAACCTTTTATCTTTTCTATCTCATCTGATGAAATTGTCTTCGCATCTGTTATGTAAGTCAAGCCCCCTACTCGAAAGCCTAACACAGGCAATTTATAATGCATCACTTCAATAGGTGTAAACAAGTTCCCATCTATAGTAAAAGCTTCATCTTTACTAATCTGATGAACCTTAACATCAGGAACTCCGGGATATTTAAAATCGCTAAATACATAGGGATATTCTCGTAAAAGTGCCTTCTGAACATTTATATCGCAATAAACATCCATCTCTTTTTGAGATTTATAATTAAAAGCCCTTACATCATCCATTCCGGCCAAATGATCTTTATGCTCATGGGTAAAAAGAATGGCTCTTAGATCCTGAACATTCTCTCTCAGCATTTGCTGTCGGAAATCCGGTCCCGAATCAATTACATAATTGACATCATTAATTGTGACCATAACAGAAGCTCTAAGCCTCTTGTCCTTAGGTTTACTCGATAAACACACGTCACAATTACACGCTATAACCGGAACTCCCTGTGAAGTTCCTGTACCAAGAAATGTTAGTTTCATAAAGCAAATTTAATGGTTTTAAACGAATCAATAAACCAACAAATTCAGGTTTAAACTTGGCTATGTAATCTACTCCATTTACATTTGCTATAAGAAACAATTCCATAAAGATGAAAAACATTGTTTTAACTCCGGCCCAAAAGGCTTTAGAAGTGAATCTTAA
>JANXFM010000176.1 GCA_024959975.1 Flavobacteriales bacterium | reverse complement strand
ATAATAGTTATGTTTGTAGTATTAAATGTTTAAAAAATGAGCAAAAGCAAAAAAATAACACCTGAACAGCTAAAGAAATTGAAGGCTAATAAAGGCAAACTAGCTGACTCAAACGCTGTAATACATAAGTAATGGCTAAGAAATTCAACACACAAAAAGAGTTATTCAAACATTTGGTTGAGAATAAAGAGTTATTAATTTCCGAGAAGTCTAGTCAAAATAAACAAGGTGATGCAACTAACTACGTTGTAAGAGCCTATGATAAGGACGATACAGAGAAAGCGATTGAAAACCCGTCTGCATTTGATGGTAATAAAATATCTGTTGAGGTTGTTATTAACACCACAAACATAAAAGATTCACACGACGATGTTCACATTAAGGGTATTTGGACCAAGTCTTTAAGAGAGACTAAAGGCATCTACTTACTACAAGAACACCAAATGCAGTTTGATAAGGTTATTAGTTCTGATGTTAAGGCTACTGTAAAAGAGTTTGAATGGTCTGGATTAGGATTGCAAGCAGAAGGAAAAACACAAGCATTAGTATTTAAAACCGTAATAGATAAGGACCGCAACCCTTTTATGTTTGAGCAATATCTTAAAGGATATGTAAAAGAACACTCAGTAGGTATGCGATATGTTAAATTAGCATTAGCAGTAAACGATAAAGATTATAAAGAAGAGTTTGCAGTATGGGAAAAATACATTGACCGCATAGCAAATAAAGAAGAGACTGAGGCGACTGGTTATTTTTGGGCTGTAACAGAGGCAAAAGTAATTGAAGGTAGCGCAGTATTAAAAGGGTCTAATTATATGACACCTACATTATCAGTAAATGAAAAATCGGAGCCGTTGGAAGACACTCCAAAAACCGAGCCGTTTAACAACACTCAATATATTAAAGAATCAATTAAAAATTTAAAATTAACTTAACACATTTAAAAATGGAAAAAGAAGAAATCGACGCAATATTGTTAGGCGTTAAAACGGAAGCTAAAGCAGCTATCGATAAAGCAAACGGCGAAAACGCTGAGGCTTTAAAAGCATTAGAGACAAAAATAAAAGGTTTAGAAACATCTTTAGAGGGTTCTGTAAGCAAAGAAAAGTTTGATATTGCAAGCAAAGAATTAATAGACCTTTCTGCTACTATGAAAGCAATGAAAGAGGAAGGGACTAATGGAAAATTAGTATCTTTTAAAGATAAATTAAATGAGTTTATCACAGATAATATTGATAAAATCAAGTCTATTCATAAAGCTGGTTCTGGTTTAGTAGAGTTTAAGGCAGTTGATACAATAGTTACAACTTCTGCATCTAATCCTGACGGGATACCTGAATTAATGGGCGTTCAATCCGCAGCTCCAACAAGAGTAAATTTAAAAGCTCCTTATATTGATACGCTTGTTACAAGACAAAATACGTCTTTGGCTGCGTTTCCTTATACTGAAAGCGTTCCTAAAGATGGAGATTTTGCTTTTGTTGCTGAAAAAGGAACTAAACCGCAAATTGACTTTAAGATTGAAACTCGTTACGCTGAACCAAGAAAGGTTGCAGCTCATGAAGTTTTATCTGATGAATCAGTACAAGATATTCCTAACTTACAGTCTGTTGCTACAGATTACTTATTTAGTAAGCATGGATTAAAACGTCAAAACGGTATCTTATTTGGTGATGGAGTTGCTCCAAACCCAAAAGGAGCTACAGAGTATGGACGTGTATTTTCTGCTGGCGATTTAGCTTTAAAGGTAGTAACTCCAAACTTTATGGATGTAGTTAATGCTTGTATCACTGATATTTTCACAACTCACAATTTTGTTGATGAAGTGCCGTACATGGCTAACTTGGTAATGGTTAACCCTAACGATTTCTTTATCGAAATGGTTTCTGCAAAAGATGCAAACGGTTTACCATTATACCCAACAGCAAGCTTATTTAACAGAGTTGTTATTGGTGGTGTTACAATTATTCCAGCAGAAGAAATTCCAGCAGGAAAGATATTTGTTTCTGATATGAGCAAATACAACGTAACTAACTATGTACCTTACAAGGTTTCTATTGGATGGATTAACGATAACTTCATTACAAATCAGTTTGTAATATTAGGAGAGTCAAGATTCCATGCTTTTGTTAAGAAACTTGATGAGCAAGCGTTTATTTACGATGATATTGCAACAATCAAAACAGCAATAACAAAACCTTAATTAAATAATTAACTTTAACAAAAAGCCCTCTCAGTAAATAGGGAGGGCTTTTTTAATACTTACAAAGATGGCTAAGAAAAAAGCGGAATCAAAAGAGATAAAGGACAATGAAATTGTTGTTATGGTTGGAGTTAAAAACTCTGGTTATGATATGTCTCACAAGAAAGAGTACAAGGTAATGGGTAGTATTGCAAAGTTGTTAATCAAAACAGGTAGAGCTGAATTAAAATAAAAGATGGGACTACTAATAAACGCTACAGATTTTATAGATACTTTCGCACTATCAAAACAAATAGTTGATAATATATCAGCTTACATTGACAGGTACGAAGAAAAGTATTTAGCAGATTTATTAGGAGCAGAGCTGTATAAGCTTTTCAAAGCTGATGTAGAGGCTAATGCGCCAAATCAAGTGCCAACGGATGCAAACTATTTACTTATTTATAATTCAATATTAGAAGATTATAGTAATTGTATAGTACGTTCTGAGGGTATGAAATCAATGATACTTGGTTTTATTTGGTTTGAATACGTAAGAGGCTCAAAGCATAAGCATACAGAGAGTGGCGTTGTTTATAATAACGTAGAATTATCAACAATTCCTGCATGGTCATCTGGGTTTATTCAAAAGAGGTACAACGAATCAATTACTAACTACGAAAATATACAATGGTACATTTACCAGAACAGCGGAGACTATCCAGAGTATAACGGAATATGTAAAGGACGAATACTTTTTTAATGGAAACAGTAGATATTATAAGAGAAATAGTAGAAGGTATCAATAAAACAATTGAAATAGATTCAGTTGTTGATAATGGTGACGGTACTTATACTTTACTAACTTGTAAGACATTGTATATCCAGGAGAATTTTCCAATAACCATCAATAGTAATGACTATACAGTTACAACAGTAGTTAAGAATACAAGTATTGTTGTTAAGGGTGACGTGTTACCTACAGTAGATTCATTCGATTTATATGCGCCTTATTATTTTCATGGGACTGTTATCAAGACTAAAAATGAAATGGAGACAAAGAAGGCTCTTAACGGAGATACTCAATTGGCTATCTTACCTTTTACATATTTAAAAGAGATATTAAGGGATAAGAATTTTAGGGCTGGTAGTGGATCGCCATTTAAAAAAGAGACTGATTTGCAATTGTTTCATTTAACTTATAGCGATTTTACGGACTGGTCTACTACTGACCATTACGAAAAGAGTGTAAAACAAATGACTGTTATGGCCGACTTGTTTATTGAGTCAGCTAATAATCATTCTTTAGTTGCCCCATTTGAAGACTTACCAGACACAACAACGCCTAGAGTTAACTTTGGTGTGTATGTTGATAACGGTAATGAGAAGCGCATATTTGTTGACCAGCTCAGCGGTGTTGAGCAAACATTAACATTAAGATTTTACGGTGACGATGATAGTTGCTGTAATTAAATAAATAAAATAATAATAACTAAAAATTAAAAAAGATGAGTTTAGAAATTTGCGATTGCAGCAACATAACACTTGGCGACATAGGACGTCCTGGCTGTAAAGTATCGTGGAAAGTGTTATCAGGAATGATTTTCATGTTCACTAAAGATAGTGACGGGAATCGAAATAAAATAGACATCGCAGATACCTTGGACCAAGCGTATTTAGATGCAAAAATTAATCACGTAGACCCAACAAAAAGATGGTATTTAACTGGCCAACTTTACACAATTGAAGGCGAAAGAGCTGAATCGAATAAGTTTGAAGCTAGCAATGGTGATTTGTTTAAATTAAGCCAAGGTGTAAGAAACCGTAAAGCTGAGGTTTTAGATCAAGGGCCTGAGTTAATGGAAGAGTATGTTAAGTTTGGTTGTCCTCAAATATCATTTTTCGATATTGATGAAGTACAAAACTTAAGAGGTTCTTACGATGGTTCTGATTTAGCTACTTTATACCCAATCAGAGTTCAGAAAGGTTCTGTTGATATTATCTATTTTGAGCCAACTGCTGACAAAGTAGAAGGGTTTTCAATAGCATTTAATATTGATCCTAGAGAAAAAGACGAATACTTAAGAACAATTAATAAATCAGACATAGCTGCTGACTTATTAGGTTCTGAAAGTTTACTAGGTGTTACAGCAACTTACTCTAATATCACAGCAACAACTGTTGATTTAACATTATCATTGAAATATGGATCGTTTGTTGATCCTGTTGCAATGGAAGGTTTAGTTACTACTGACATATTTGATATTGTTGGAGGTACAGCATCAAGTATAAGAAACGAAACAACTAGTACTGCTATACCAGTAACGGCTGTTGAAATCTCTGCTGGTGTTTACCAACTTACATTTGCAGCTCAAACAGCTACAAACATAATGAGTTGTGCGCCACTAAAAAACGGGTTCAACTTCTCTTCTGTACCAGACGTTAAATTCGCAGCAGAATAATGGTAGTGCAAATAGGAAAAGCAGGATTTAACCTTGCACAATTGAAACAGTCAGGCATTACTACCAAAAAAGCTTTTGAAGAGGCGTTTGCTGGTAAGATTGGCGTTGATATTGACAAAGCTTGGAAACAAGTTAGCAAGGAATTGAAAAAGTTTAAAGATTAAACTTACCTAACAATCCGACTAAGCCCTTGCATTAAATGTAAGGGCTTTTTTATTATCTTTACAGTATGGCAAAAAAAATAAGAGCAGGACGATTAAGAGAGGTCGTAGACAACTTAAAACAATTAAGTGAGGCTAAGATACAATTAAGGATTTGGAGGGACGAGAAGGTCCAGCAAGCAATATTGCATCTTAATCGAACAGATCAGATATTTAAAGACGGCATTGATGCTGATGGTAACCCTTTAGGAGTCTATTCTAATGTAACAGAGTTCTTAAATCAAGGTAAATCATTTACATTTAATGGTGTAACTAAAACAAAAAAAGCAGGAGAACCGTATATTTTGTTTGATAAAGGAGATTTTTTTGCTACTTTTGATGTAACGCAATTTAATGATGGTGTAAAAATTACAGCAGATTCAAATTTTGAAGGTAATGAGTTATTGACTGACAGTTATGTCACCAACTTATTGGGATTAACAGATAAAAGCACTAATGAACTGGCTATTGCAATTGTACCATTTGCTATTCGATTTGTACGAGAACAAATACTCAAGTAAATACTTGGTATTTCGTAAGTATGAAGCGTTTAAATTAAAGAAATATTATACATCTATACATGATATGCCCATGTATAAGTGGAATAAAATATACAAACAAACATCGTTATATCCTTTGAGTAAGACTGAAAGTTTGTGTTGGAGGGCTAACAGTATATTTCAAAAGTTGTCAGATGAAATAGTTGATGAATTTGGCATAGATAATAATTATAAGAAATTGCTTAATTTGGAGCTTGACCTGGAACGCTACAGGCTAATCATGCAAAGGACTGGAGACAGGACCAATATAGTACATATTAAGATTATACAACTTAAGATTGATGACCTAAAAGGAAAGCATAAGGATAGCGATTTGCATAAGAGCGTTTTTATTATGCAACAAAAAGGAATAAGCAAAGATTTTAAAACAATAACAATAGCAGAGTATTTCAAAGCTCAGGAGTTATTGCAAGAACAATACAAAGCAGAGCAAACGGCCATGTCGAAAGCTCACAACAAAGCAAGAAATGGCAGAAAAGGCGGTTAGCGGTAAGGATGTATTTCAACAGGGGTTTTTATCTCAGGCTAATAAAGAAGCTGTAGAGTTAGCAAAAAACACCGAGAAACTAGAAAAAGCCTTAGAAGGGGTTGCAAAACAACAAGAAGTTATATTACAACAAAGTAAAGACCCGTCAAGTGCTGCTGCTATAAAAGAAAGAGATAAAGCATTAGAAAAGTCTGTAACAACAAGAAAGCAATTAGCAGAAGTTCAAAAGGTAAACGCTAAGGCTCAAAAGTCTGCTAAGATTGCAACAACAGCAGAGATAAAACAAAAGATTAAATTACAACAAACAAATAAGGCTATAAGGGATAGTTTAAAAGACGTTGTAGCATTGGAGAATAAAAACCTTGGCACACTTCAAAGGGTTGCAATTGAAAGTAAGAAGCTTAGGCGTGAAAGGGAACGATTAAACCTGGAGACTCAAAAAGGTCGCGATAGGTTAAAGGAAATAAACAAGCAGCTTGACAGGAATAATAAAAAAGTAAAGCAAAACTCTGACCAATTAAAAAAACAAAGGTTAAACGTTGGCAATTATTCTGACAGTATTAAGAATGCAGCAGCATCAAGCGGACTGTTTACTAGACAGCTATTTATATTGTCTCAAATACAAGCAACTGTTGGAGCTTTAACAAAAAAAAACACAGTAGAAACCACAGCGAATGCAGCAGCAACAAACGCAGCAGCCAAATCAAGCGGGGCGTTTTCTAAAGCGTTAAGAGTATTAAAGATTGCATTAATAAGCACAGGTATTGGTGCTATTGTGGTGCTGTTAGGTTCTTTAGTTGCAGCATTTGCATCAACTCAAAGAGGTTCGGATGCGCTTAGCAGGGCGTTTACTCCTATACAGGTAGCGTTTGAAAAGTTTGTAGGGTTCTTACAAAGGGTTGGGTTTGCTGTATTTGACAGACTAAAAGAAGCGTTTGAAAACCCAGGCCAAGCAATAAAGGATTTGGGGGACCTTATTTTAACGAATATAATCAATAGATTTACGGCGCTTGCTGATGCTGGGAGAGGTATAGGTAAGGTTTTAAAAGGGGTATTCGAGCAGGACTTTGATTTGATTGCAGAAGGAGGTAAAGATGTAGCAAACGCTGCGCTTCAAGCTGTTACAGGTATAAAAGACATAGCTGGATCAATTAAGAGTACAGCACAATCAATAAGCGAAGAGGTTGCAAAGGCAAATGTTGAAGCTCAAACGTTAGTAGATTTACAAATAAAATACGAAAGGCTTCAAATTGATACGACTGTAGCACTTGCAAAGGCTCGTTTTGAGATGCAAGAGCAAAGAGGTATAGCCCAGGATCAACTAAAAACAGACGAAGAAAGGATTGTAGCTCTTAATAAAGCTGAGGAGCAATTAAGATTTATAGCTAAAACAGAGAAGGACTTATTGAGCCTACAGATTCAAAAGTTGGAATTAGAGCAAACGTTTAACGATACTGATAGGGAGGGTGAGCTTGAATTAGCTACATTAAAAGCTGAATTATTTGAAAAGGATTCTCAAGCACAAAAGAAAATAAATAGTTTGATTGCTCAGAGGTCATCATTAGAGCTTAGAAGTAATAAGGAAAAAGAAAAGAGTGTAGGACTAACAGAAAAAGAGTTGAAGCTAAGAGAGGAGCTTAATAAAAAAGCTGTTGAAGAAGACAAGGTAAATGAAATAAAGACATTAGAGACGGAGCTTATAAAGTTAGACAATCTTAAAAACCAAGGTGTTGAAAACGACCAAGAAAGAGCTGATAAAGAGGTTGAGATACAGCAAGCTAAACTTCAATTAATAATAGACAATGAAAAATCAACAGCAGAAGAGATTGCGAGAGCTAGGGCGTTGTTTGATAAGTTTGAAATTGAACAAGAAAAGAAAAAGCAACAAGAAATAACAGCAGAACAAAAAAAGGAGCGAGATAAAAGATTAGATCAGGCTAAAGAGTTTACTGGTGAGGTTGGAAATGAGCTATCTAAAAGAAGAGATGCACAGCAACAGGGATTAAACAAAGAAATAAGCGCAAACGCTACAGCTATACAGGAGCAACAAAGGCTTGCAGAAGACGGTAAGGCTAACCAGCTTGCATTTGAAAGAGCTAGTGCAGATAAATTGGCTTTACAAAAGAAGCAAGCAGCAGAACGATCGAGAAGGGAGCAGGAAGCTGTTGCCCTTGGGGAAAGGTTTATTGATGCATTAAAATTAAGGCAAAACGAGGACGGTGCGGACCCTAATACAGCAATTGGATTAGCTATAGCAGATACGTTACTTATAAAGGCTGCTGCAAAATCGGTAACCCAGTTCGCAAAAGATGGTAATGAAATGGTAATGCCAGTAGGTCAAGGTGGAAGAGTTGGGGTAGATGATATACCGTTTATGCTAACAAAACAGGAGGCTGTAATTACAAGGGATGCAAACCTTTCTAATCCAGGAGTTGCGAAAGCATTAAACGACGGTAGTTTTAATGATATGTACATGCCAAAAATGGACGCTCAAAACATTGTTGTTGATACAACAGGAAGTAACAACTTTGCTGAGGTGCTAGTGCAAAATCAAAAGCAAATAGACTTATTGACAAGTATAAAGAATAAGCCAACGCAAATGTTGGATGTTAACCAATTTAACGAGATAGTTGAAACTGTTGTTCAGAATGGACATAAAAAAACAACGGTACATAAACCATCATTATTAAGAGGCTAATGGGTTGTAAGAATTGTGGGCCAACGTTGTACGGAATTTGTAGGTGTTGTGAGCTTATAGATAAAGACACAACAACAAAAAAAGTTTATGAGTGTAAAATATGCTCTTCTAATATTTGTGATAAGTGCAATAGTGATTATCCAAAAAGAGCTTTAGCGTTCGGTTTAAACATTGTAGATAAGTTAAGTAATAAATGAGAGCAGACTTTTACATAAACGACGGTTTAATAAATAAGCCAAACAATGCCGACGGCTTAGAGATAGAAAGAAATTTTGACTCTGATGCTAGTAAAAGTGCTGTATCTTTAAGCGAAGTAGAATTTGGTGTTGGCGACAAGTCTAATTCAAATGATGGAGCAATAGCAATTCAAAGACATATTGACGGTGGAAATAGTAATGATGTAGGAGTTTTTGAAGGTCTTCCAATGCATATTCTATTAGATGACCAAAAAGGGAATAGATATAAAATTGTTGATGGATACATTGACACCTCTAAGTCTGAGGTTCGATGTGGAAGGATAAAAGCTCCATTTGTTCAAAAAGATGGAATAGATTCATTAGAAGAGAAGCTAAGAGGGTTAAGCCCTGCTTATTTAGAGTCAATAGGAAAGATAGGTCCTGGAGATTATATTTCATGTCCTTATGTAATAGAAAAAAAGCAAAACGCTTTAGATATAATAACGGCAATAGTTACAATATTTGTTGTGACTGATAAATTCAAAGAACAGGTTACACATATTCAGTCCTCAATTGGTAGGTTAGCCTCTCCTTTTAGCGTATCAGAGATATTGGCATTGATAGCTCGAATAATATACATGATAGCTTTGTTTATAACATTGATACAACTAATAAAAGATTTGGTTAACGCATTGGTGCAGCCAGTCAAATACCATTCAGTAATGAGGGTTGTTGACACTATTAAAGTGTGCCTTTCGCATCTAGGGTATGGGTTTAGTAGCACTATATTAGAAGGAGGAAATTATAATCAAGCTGTAATACTAGCAGAAAAATATAACTTAAAAGAAGACAACACGGGTGATGGTATATTACAGGCAATACCAGGATTTTTTAAACCAGATGTAAACGAACAAGTAGGATATTACAAGCATAATTTTGAGAAACTATTGGTTGGACTTAAAGAAGATTTTAATGCCAAGATAGTTGTTGTAAATGGCGTTGTATTTTTTGAGAAGAAAGATTTTGTTGTTAAGGCTCCAGTATTTAGGGTTCCTCCGCATGAGTTTTGGGAGGACCATAAATTTAACTGGCAGGATATAGTAAGCAATTATATTTTTAGTTATCAAACAGATTTAGGGGACCAACATACAATACAAGAATATAAGGGAACTTCTGTATCTGTTCAAACACACCCTAAAAATGTTAGGAATACGCAGTTTGTTTTAAACTATGGGTTAAAAGATATTAAAAGTCAATTCGCATTAGCTAAGACAAAAAAAGAATTAAACTTTTTAGAGGAATTAATACTTGCTTTCCTTGATGCTATAAGCATTGTATTAAATCTTCTTTACTCTGTTATAAATGCTGTTATAAGAGTTATTAACACGTTGGTTAGAACAATAAATAAGATAATAAAGTTTCTTAAAAAGGTTGGTATAAGAATAAAAAACCCTATAAAGCCAATACCAGAATTAGCTAAAGTTGATTTTGGACAATTAATAGAAGATAGGATCGGAATGTTGAAAATGGAAAGAGACTTTGTAGATGTTAATAAAATATTTATACTGCCAGACAATTCAAATCCTAGAGAAAATAAACCTCCAGCATTAAACGAGGCGGTGTTTAATGCTCGATTTATTTATGAAAACTTTCATTATTTTGAAAGCCCAATCCCTCAAAACGGATGGCACGGCAATCAATACAAGATAAGAAGGTTTAAAGATATACCTTTCTGTTTTAATGATGATTACAACGTAAGGGATAACAATAATATATTCGATGTAGATGGAAGAGTCTCCACATTAGAGACATTAAAATTCAATCCTTATAAACAAAGTGCAGAAGGTGAGTATAAAGTTCCGTATATTTACACAACCAATTTTACTGAAACAATAATTGAAGACGATGGAAGCTAACGAAATAAAAAAAATAATAGACGGCTGTAAAACATTTTCAGAAGGTGTGATGGCTGTAGTGGAAGGTGCAAAAAAAGATCTACCATTAGAAGATCAGGAAAAGGTAGATGAAGAAATTGCAAAAGTAAAAAAAGAAGTAGATTCCTTACCAGGATTAGTTAACGACATAATAAACAAGGCGAACTTATGAGTGTTTTTGTTACAGGCGTAAGATACAACAATGATTTTAGGCCCTCCCAAGATTTAGATTATTTACAAGGAAATATTGATACGCCTATAAGTGTAGAAATAGATTTTAACTATCAAGACATCTTGTACGCTGTAGAGTTTGAGGATATTTACATTAACCCTCCAAAACACATCGTCAACTTACAAGATAACGCTGGAGTTATTTATTCAGAAAGGGCTAACGCTTTTGATAATTACTATGTTGGCGATACTGTTGGCGTGTTCTCTTCGGTCTTTTTTTATGTAACGGTATTAGAGGTGATCGACCCTCAAACCATAAGAACAAATTACGGTGGAGGCGCAGCCGTGTTGACATTAAATGTAGATTATATTTTCAACTCAACTCCTTTTAATGGGCTTAGATATTTGTACAATCTTGTAGAAAGTGGTGGAACTTTTACATCTTTAATTGATGGAGAAGAGCAAAAACTACAATTAAATACATTAGATGTAGATAATACCACACCTCAACCTATGGTTTTTTCTGGCGCTAAGTCATACCAAATAGGATCGGCAACAGTAAAAGGTAATACTGGAGTTGGCGGTGGCGGTGGTGGTAATGGAACTTATGAAAAACAACCCTTTACAATAGTACACACATTTGCAATAACCCCAACGTTTTTACCTAATCAGTATAGCGATTTTATTGCAGGTGATGCGCCGAGCTATTTTGACGCTGCCAAATGCCTTAACTTTATAGCTGAGTTATCACTAGGAAGAAGCTTAAACAATCCTAATGGCTTACAAACAGTAACGGCTCAAACAAGCAAAAGTTCTACAGGGTTTTATAATGAAAATTACAACGGAAACCCTACCAATTATTCTATTAAAAGTTTAACAATGCTTGATGGAGTTGATCCTGTAACTCAATTACAATTCGGAAAAGATATTACTGTTGAAATTGTTGTTGAAAATACTGTTGATGCGCCTTTCTCAAATGGGAATACTCAATACATGTTCGGGTTTAACTACCTGCCAGAATCTAACTCTTTAGTTCAAAAGAATGGATTCGATCAAACAAGAAACTTCGCAAGGGACTATAAGTTGAACGTTTTAGGCGCAGGCTCTCAAAACGGAGATAATTTTGGGACTCCATTGCAAATAATAAAAACAGTAACAAGCACTTTTATTAGTTTAACAGAAATGAAAGTAACTGCTGTAATAAACACAGGCGCCGATGCAGATGCCATACTACAACAAGGCTCTTTTGCTAGGTATAAGCTTTGGCTAATAACTGAAAATCACATATCTACGGATACTAATTGTGATAATGTAAACTTAATTGTTGATAAGAATGAGTTTGATTTTGACCTTGTAGACACAAGTTTGATACAATCTACAGGAATAGACTTTATACAACACCCGTACATTGATGCAGTAGATGCAACTCCAGGTGATGATTTAGAGATATTTCCAGTTGACGATCTAGTTGCAAACATACCTTTTCATATAGATTTTACAGGAATAGATGCTAGTGAAGGGGTTAAAATAACGTCTGTACAAGGAAAGGTATTATTAAAAGATACGCTACAAGTAGAGGCAGATATACTACTTGAAGATTTTGGGGTTAACACTTCTGTGTTCCCAATCGTAGGAGGTCAGGCGCAAAATATAAGTTATAGTCAAGATCGGCCATTTAAAATACCAGATGGAGAGATAAGGAAAGTAATATCTATAGTGAGAGATTACGCAAGCGATGTTGGTGATGATAAGTATTATAATTTCCAATACCCGTTCTTTATAAGATGGGAATATTGGGTAGAAATATTGAACATATTGGCCCCACCTTCTGATTTATTCGACCCGACACAACCTTTTGATGGGTTAAATCATTTTTGGCAAAGACTATCAAGTATAACTACATGGGATTTAGTTTATGAAGTGACGTTTACAATAGAGCAAAACGGCGTTTCTTTTCAACAAACTTTTGAACAAAGCATAAAGGATTCTATAAACTTTGAAGGTAATTCAGAATGGGGTAATCATACAATTGATAGTTATGATATACCTGGAGGGGTTGCTATAGTTAATGGTCCTAACAAATATGTTAGAGGGTATGAAGATGTTGAGATAAGAGCAGAAGCAGAAAAGGTTTCTGGGCCATTGCCAGCAGTAGCAAATATGGTTATGGTATTATGGATTGAGATATTTGAGCAGGGAGGAATGGAAGATGTAAGGCGTATATCTAGCTTATATCCATTAAGTTCTCAAAGCTGGTTTAAGTCTGTAGCTGTTGGGGGGCTTACACAAGTAACAAGTCCTAGTACTGGAGTCTATCGAGCTACTGCAATATTAGATTATACAAAAATACCAACACAAACAGAGTTTACGATATACGCTAGATTTTACGAATTTTTTGTAGCAAGCGCAAAACAGTTCGAATCTGGTAATGATTTTGAGTTTGAAAATAATGATTTGTATGAGTTAGAAGACAATGCTGGTGGCGGTGGCGGTGGCGGTTTAACCATAGGAACGGGTACAGCGTTTAAGCAAGTATTTTTACAACAATCTGAAAGCCCTGAGCCTCCTCCATCAAAACCTGCATCCGATGCTGTATTATTACCCCCAGAGCAATGCTGCTTTGAGATGCCTATATTTGCGGACCTAACAGACGATGACCAATTTAAAAACGATAAAACGGGAGTTGTTGAGTTTTTTGATAATAATTTTATAGGTTCTACAATGGTGTTGGAAAAGTTTGTCGGAGGTGTGTGGACCCAACCAACACTACTTATAAATCACGATTTTGGATCCTTCTATCCTTTCGGCTTCAATAATTCAGGAAGCAATATTTATGGAGAAAATATGATAGGGTATGTTTTAGAGTGGAGAAAAGTATTGCAATCGTATGGTGTTGGAACCTATAGGGTAAAGTTTTCTGCAACTGCATTTTGGGGAGCAGAGTATTTAAGGTATACGGAATCATATTGCTTAAAACATTACGACCCATTTGAAATAGACAATACTGTAAGGATAGAATATTGGAGGAGTGGAAATATAGGCGACAAAGTGAGCGATAGAAAGAAAAGAGACTTCCAGATAATAGACTGGTATAGTCAGTTAAGATTGCCAAATTCAATGTTTGGTTTCGACTTCTCTGAGTTTGAAGATCAGTATACTAAATATCAGAATGGAGAAGAGGTGTTTATTGAAGACAAGCAAGTTGAAAAATATATCTTAAAGGTTGGTTTAATACCAAATGAGTTTATAAGAATTATAAAAATAGACATATTACAAGCTAATAGAATATCTATAACAGATTACAATCAAAGTAACCCTGCATCTCATACGCAAAAAGATGTGATAAGAGATTCAAATGTTGAGCCAGAATGGAGCGCAAATACTCTTTTAGCACCTGTAGAGATTCAATTTAGACAAAAATATCAAAATTTAGATCATAAAAGATGTTAGTTAATTTAAAAATTATTACTTTTACAACATGACAAAGTTATCCGAGTTATTTATTGCAAGTGGATTAATTCCATCAGGGAAAATTGAAGATGATAATATATTCCATACTGTATACGATGCAGGAGGAACCCCAGAAAGTCATCCAATGTCATTAGCTCAGGTAGCAGCTTACGTACAATTAGGCTTATTAGATGATAGAGGTAATTACGATGCGTCATCAAACGTATACCCTTCTGTTGGAGGTAGTGGTGCGGCAGGAGCTATATTAAAAGGTGATATTTATACGGTAAATATTGCTGGAACGATAGACGGGAACTTTGTTCCAGTAGGGTCTACAATAAGAGCATTAGTTGATTCTCCTGCACAAATAAGCTCAAATTGGGCGATAATGATTTACGAAAATGTAGGAAAGGTTTATATAAATGATAGTAATGGTGAACATCAGTTTTATGATACGCTAACGTTAGCAGAAGCAGCGGCAAGTGCTGGAGACTCTATTTATATTAATACAGACTTTACGGAAAACTTAAACATTTCTAAGGATTTAAACATTATCGGAAATGGTCACACCATCACAGGGAGGCTAACAACAACTGCAACTATTAATTGTAAAATATTTGGAGTAACTGTAGTACATAACCATTTAACGGAAAAACCTTTAAGTATAAGCAACTCTAGTACAATCAATGCATTGGGTAGTACGTTTAAGAATAATTTAGGCGAAACTATTATTGTCGCTAGTGGCTCTACAATAAATTACGGTAAAAGTGAAGAAGGAACGTTTAGAAATCTTGGCGAAGCTAATTACCATGATAGTTACGTGCCAACTTCAAATTTGGTCGCAATAAATAATGATGGTGGTATTCTTAATTTTTGTAAAGGCAAATCTGTTAATAATACTGGCTTATACTCAGGAGACGGAGAGGTCAATAATTGTATTGGAGATAGTGATGGGCTACATGGTATTCAAGTTGTCGACGGGGTTGTTTCAAATTCAAAAGGTATAAGCAGGACAGTTTCTGGTTCTGGCGTTGGTGTTTTTGGTTCTGGCGACTGCTTAATTGATAATTGTGAAGGGTACGGTTACGAGTTTTCTTCTGGTATAAATGCAGGAACATTGGCCAAGATAAGAAATAGCTATGCATATAGTTATACAGGGAACGCACTTACTGGGTATGATGTTAAAAACTCAACTGGAGAGTCTGACAATTGGACTGGAGTTATTTTAGGTGCAGGTGCAATATATGATGGATGTACAGCTATAACACATTCTGCTGTTGCTAACGTAAGGGGGTTGGAGTGGTCCAACTCTGTAACACCAAAAGTAGGAACGTTTATAAATGGATCCGTAAGCTCACCTAATAACACTCAAGCGATGGGTGTTGTTGCAGGAAGCGGTGTCGTTGGTGATTTATTTATACTTCATGGCACAACATTTACAACAAACAATGCAGTAGGAAGTTTAGGAATACATGTTCCTTTGGTTGGAATGACAATAGCAATGTCTGGCGCTTTTGTTAAAGCAGAATCATTCTATTTAACACCTCATGTAACAAATATATATAACGAATTACCAGACAATCAAGGAAACAGATTAATATAAATAAAAATGGCAATCACTACACCTAAAGTAACATTAGCGAAAGCAGGAATTAAAATTGATAAGCAGATTACAGATTTTGGTACAGACTTTCCTTTATTATCTGATTTAGATGTGGCGCATGACACAACTACTGGTGAGATATTTCAAAAGGTTAACGATGTTAAGATAGGCCTATTTACCGCTGTGACCTCTACTGGTGTTTTTGGAATATCTAATGGAGTAGGAGAGTATGAGCATTACGACACGCTAACACTTGCAATGGCAGCAGCAAGTCCTGGAGACTCTATCGAGCAGTTTGCAAATGTAACAGAGGCAGGAGATGTTCAGGTACAATTCAAATCTGTTAATTTTAACGGTAATGGACACACCTATACATACACAGGAAGCATTCCTCCTTTTGACGACTTAAATACAGCTCCAGCAGTTAATATTTCAGACTGGAGTATCATAGTTACATCTGGAATAGGTTCTAATAATTTTGTTATGTCATCAAGAGGTATAACAAGAGGGTCTAATTTTTATATTGAATCAACACTTAATGGAGGGTATGAATGTGATTCGGGTGGAAGAGTTTCAGGGATACAAGTAAAATCATTTGACGACCCTATATCTGTAGCTGCAACTTCTGTATCACTAAACTGTTATACAGAGTGTACAGGTACAGCTACAACAAGTTTTTATAGAAATGGCGGATTATCTATTAATTGCCATGCGGTAAGCTCTACAAGCACTTATGTATTTACAAATTTTGGAACAGCAATAAATTGTTCAGCTAAGGGGTCTTCTGGAGCTAGTCAGTCATTTAACAATACAGGTACAGCCGAGAATTGCTATTCGTATGGTCTTTATAGAGCATTTACGGGTAATGGAACCTATAACAATTGTATTGGATATGCACCATCAGGTAATGCTGTAGTGTACGGAGCTGTAAATGGCGGTTCATTTACAGCAGTTTCGGGAATCGCAGGAGACTTGTGCGATAAAATAAGGGGAGGTGTTTTTATAACAGATTCTGGAGGCAGAACACTTGATAGGTGTATGGATGTAAGAGATGCAACAATTATTAATAATTGGAATAATGCAACTGGTCATGGAGTCAGCTTTGATGTTAATAGCACCATTGTTAATTGTTCTATCCAAGTTGCAAACGCTAGTGCTAATTGTCTTTTTGCTTCATCTGCAAAAACAGTTAAATATGCAAACAATACATTTGAAGGATCAACAACAGCCGTGCATGGTAATATTACGCAAGATTCAAGTAATGTAACGGATGCATACGGAAATACACTAATTTAAAAATAGAATATCATGCCAGAAGAAGAAGTTTTACAACAGGTAATAATACAACAAACAAGCGGAAACGAAGTAAGGGCTTTTGCTCAATACGGACAACCAGGAGAATATCAACCAGTAGAAAGGCAGGTTGAAATTTCTCATGATAACTTATCCCAATCAAAAAAAGACATTTGGGACGCTTATATTGAAATGATTAAGGCAGAATAATTACAGTTTTATCTAGCATAAAATGAATATAAATGACTTATACAAGTATAAACTTAAGACAGGAAGGTGGTAACGGAACAGGTTACACAGGAGAAGTAACAGACGTTTCTGATTACGTAGATGTTCCTAACGATTCGTTCTTTAAACATAGAGATTACTTACCAGATACAGACTTAGTTTTATACAAGGATATATCAGGAGTTGTGCAAAACCCTTACGGTGGTGGGTTGTCTGTGATAACATATATTGCCGGAGAGAATATTGGAGGGCAAAAGGTTGTAATGATAAATACTGGTAAGGCTTTTCTATTCGACCCTACAAATGATAATAATATTGGAAAACAAATAGGGATAAGTAATCAAGCATCAATAACAAACGACCCTATAGATGTGATAAGTTCAGGGTTAATAGTTAGTTCTGGGTGGGGGTTGGTTCCAGACGCTATTTATTATGCAGGAATAAATGGAACAATAACAACTACGGAACCAACGGGAGTTTTTGTGTTTCAAAGAATAGGTGTTGCTATTGATAGCAATACATTAAAATTAGAATTTTCAGAACCAATAAGTATAATATGATAATTAATAAAAATAAAAATGGCAGCAAATAAATATATTGCTTTAGTAGCAGGTAAATTAAAAGAAATACTAGGGACAGTCACATCTACGGGTGTTGCAAACGCCGATGAAATAATAGCACTTGACGCAACAGGTAAGATCGATCCTTCTTTATTGCCTGCTGGTTTTGGAGCAGAAGTTGTTTCTGCTGTAACAAGTGAGAATCTTATTTCGGGGGAGTTTGTAAATATGTATCTTAACGGTGGGGTAGCAACATTAAGAAAAGCAGACGCTACAGATACCACAAAACCAGCTTACGGTTTTGTTATTGCAGGATCTACTTCCCCTTCAATAAATACTATGTACATTTTAGGCGTTCAAAATGATTATGTTTCTGGCTTAACTATTGGGACAAGGTATTTTTTAGACTCTACGGCTGGAGGTATAACTTCAACGCCTTTAAGTACGACTGGGAATTTAAATCAGGAAATAGGGATAGCTATTACAGCTACAAGTATATTAACACTAAATAGCGAAAGCTCAACAGTTGAAATTTGCTAAATGGAAGCCATACCAATAAAGCTTGAAAACGGGAAACTTAAACAGTTTTGCGACGATGACACGATACCCCAAGGAAACTTAGGGATTTTCAATCATTTATTTGTTATATTTTCTGCATTTGGTGGAGTCTACGCAAAAACAAGGGCTTATTTTAATAGTGTACCACAAGACGGGATGTTTACAATGAATATAAACGGATATTTAACAAGTGTTTCGGATCCTTCACTAATAACAGACGACCCTTATTTTGAAGAAGACCCGTCAAATATTGGATATGTAAGAACAAAAAATTTAATATAATGGCATCAGGAATAATACCAACAGGAAACGAGTCGGACGATTTAGGAATAATTGCGCTGCTGTGGAAAAAGATATTCACAAAAGACCTTCATGTAACTGGAGACATAACCGACGGAACCAATACAATAACTGTAGCGGAAATGACTAGCTCCTCGGGCGGTGGGTTTACCAATGTGATAACACCCCCAACACTAACAAGCACAGCAGACAATTACAACCCTACAGGATTTGATACTTCTGATATGGTTCGGCAAGATATTAACGCGAATAACAGGCAAATTTCAGGACTAAAAGCACCAAGTCCAGCAGAATACATTATAAAAAGAATAAACAATCTTCATCCGAGTAATGATTTAAGGTTTTTACACGAAGACGGAGGAAGCGACCCAGAAAACAGAATTTTATTAAGAGACGGCGCAA
Source organism: Flavobacteriales bacterium (assembly GCA_024959975.1). Classification (GTDB taxonomy): domain Bacteria; phylum Bacteroidota; class Bacteroidia; order Flavobacteriales; family UBA7430; genus JANXFM01. The sequence goes on along the minus strand of JANXFM010000176.1, from coordinate 4,939 downwards.
ATAAAGCAATTAAACCAAACGAAACGGCTGAATTTTATTATGATGTAGTACAAAGTCGATGGAAACCTTTAAACAGAATAGGATAATGAGCAAACTTTGGATAGAAAATAACGGAACAGCAGCATACTATCAAGAAATAGCGCCTGCGGTGTCTTATACAGATAAAAGCAACGATGTAGAAGCTTGGAATTTGTTTGGCGAGTCCACCGTTGGATATAAATTAACAAGGGATAAGATAAAAGCTCTTGTTATAATAGCGACAAACCCAAATTATCCAATTTTAGATTTTTCGGGTTGGGCAGCATATTCTTATAAAAGTATTGCTGCGAAGTGGGTTGTAGCTCCATACGCTTTAAGGGTTACAGTTCATACTGACAATATAGATTCTGATATTTGGGATGTATTAGTTGAGAAAACAAAAAGTGGAAGGGCAGGTGTTGTTGAGTTAATGAGAAAGAGGGTTTCTGACGAACTAAGAAAAGAAACCTTAACCAAATATGATACCGATGATTTTTGGGATGCAACTCATATTATATTTAATGAGTATATTGATGCAAATGGTGCCAAGTTTAAAGATTGGCTTTCAAATACAGAAGGTTCTGATTACGAAAACAATGGATTTGCTCAAAAAGAATATTTCACAGAAGAGTTAAGAGATGATTTATTAAACATTTATAAAGGGTAACAACATGGGAATATTATTAGTAATATTAGCAAGGGTTTTACAATGGTTGTTTGCTCCTTTATTTGTAATTTATGCAATAGTTAAATTAAGAAACTTTAAAAAGGTGAGTGATTATTTTCACAATATAGCTTTCGGAAGAGATCAACTAGGTAATACAATGGGTGGTCCTTTAATGAATAACCTATTATTAAAAAATAAGTCTAAAGCTCCTAAATTATACGGCAATGTTGATGAAACAATATCTCATATAACAGGGGTTAATTTTTTAGCAGGAAATACAACATGGCTAGGGAACTTTGTAGCTAAAGTTTTAAATAAAGTAGATAAAAATCACGTACAAAACGCAGCAGCAGCAGAACAAGATAACACACAGTAGCTTTCTGAGTAGTTAAATATTATAAATAACAATTAGTAGATTTAACAAAATAAAATACTAAAAATGAACCTTCCAAACTATAACGACTTAAAAGGTAAAGAGTCTAAGCAACTTTTATTTGATTTGGCTGTTGACTATAGAAGGTTGAGACATGGTTTTGATGATGTACACAAAAAGATCGACTCTATGATTGAAAAGCAATCCGAAATAGAAGTTAAGGTTACTAAATTAGACTTCGACAAAGAGGGACGGGAAAAGATAAAGGACAGGCTTTACGGTCTAATCATAGGCGTTGTTGTTATTGTTGTTGGGGCTTATTTTGTTAATTCAATGGTTAAAGAGGGCAGATCCTACTATAAAAGAGAAGATTTAGAGTACAATGTTAAATCAAACGGAAGAAACCAATGAAAAATTTAACTCATAGTGAAATAGTATCTAAGATAAAAGCAAGCGGCTACTTTAATATTAAAGAGCTTGTAAGTGAAGAAGTTTATAAAAGAGACGGAGAGAGAGCTTGGCGATATTTTGATACAAGGCTACTTATTACAATTTACTTTATTCGCAAAAAACTAGACAAGGGGTTTAATGTTAATAACTGGGCAACCGCAAAAGCTGGAGATATTATCTATGATGAACGTGGGCTTCGTGAAAACATATCAGATATAGTTTCTGACAAAACCAAAAAACGAAAACTTTACCTTTCTGGGCATACAATGGGCTGTGCAATAGACTTTAAAGTGTCTGGGCTTAATTCAAGCGAGGTTCGCAAGTGGTTATTAGAAATACAAAATGAGTTACCATTTAAAATAAGGCTTGAAAACACGCTAAACGGAAAGCAAATAAGTTGGGTACACTTAGACGTTTACGATGAAGATAAAAACCCGAAAGTTTATTTAATGAATTTATAAGTTATGATTAAAGAGAAGTGGGACAGCTACAAAGCAGATACCCCTAGTTTTTGGAGAAAATTAGGAGACGGTTTATTAATAGTTTCTACTACTGGTGGAGTTCCTGCAATACTAACAAAGCATGAATATATTGGAATAGGGCTGTTTTTAATCGGAATAGTTGGGAAGTTTTTAACTACATTTTTTAAGAAATGAGAACAATCGCCATACTAAGCATTTTACTAATAACGTCATGCGCTACTATCAAAAAAAACAGATATGATCGTAAGTGTGCTAAATTTGACTGTATTAAGAATTCCTACGTTTTAGATTCTACATTTGTAACGGAAATAAAGGACACAACCTATATTACCAAACAAGGAACTACCGTTTATTTAGAAAATCCATGTGCAGAGCTTTGTGATGAATTTGGACAACTTAAACCGTTTGAGAAAGTAACTGTAAAAGATGGCATTAAAAACACGATTAAAAGCGTTGGTAATGTTATAGTGTCTGAGTGCGACTTGGATTCTATGAAGCAAGTAAATACTACATTAAGAGAAGAAATATTTAGACTGGAAAGCCAGACAATCGAAGTACCACGAAAAAAGACATGGTTTGAAAAGCTTCAATCAATCTGGTTCTATATTTCTGCTACAGCTATAATTTTATACTTAGCACTAAAGATTAAAAGGGTATTTTAAACTCGGTTAACCTTTTAGCTTCTCGTTCAATTTTCTTATAGTCTTTATTTATAGCATCTCTAAACAATACCCTTAAATAAGTATTAGGGTTTATTCCTATCTTTTTTAACTTTTCTCTGTATATCATCTCTTTTTCAGAAAAGCTAACTGTTTGAGGTATAAGTTTTTGTCTCATATTAAACGTTTAAAGTATTGTTTAGCATTATTCATTATATGTCATTGCTGTGTATTCCTAAAAGGCTAATCAATATACATATAAACCAATGCATAATATTTTCTGTTCCTCCATCTAATATTGCAAATATCCATCCAATTAAAGATATTAACCATAAGATAATCCATATTGTTTTGTTCATAATTTAACGCCATATAATACAAAATAAATAAACAGGCTGTATTTTTATGGTCTTTTAGTGGGCATCCTGCTAGCCCGTTTTTTATTCAAATCATTAGGCACAATTATTCCTTAAATGTTATAGTCGCTATTATTTGCCCTATTCCTGAGCATATAGCGTATTCAAGTCCAGCCGTTTTCCATATGCCCATATAAATAATTGAAATTATTATTGTTAATCCTAATGTTTTCATAATGTTCAGTGCCTAATACTACCTATAAAAAATAGCCGTAGGACTTGTTAAAGTTTATATTTTGTTAAATCGGCTACTTTGTATAGCCCTTACCATTAGCATTAATACTACCTACGTATTCCAAAATCAGATTTTCTAATCTTACACATCCTATCATCATTTCTATGATGAAATACAATGCCTTCAATATCGTTTTCAGTTAAGTATTGCTTTATGTATTCAAAAGAATCATCTTCTAAACTTAATCTTTCTGAACCGTGCTTAATTAATTTGTGACCTTCAATATTTTCAGGGTTTCCCTGTACTTTTTTACCACAAAGCTCATAAGTTCCATCCTCTTTATTTTCTAAAAAGTCAAAGGCTACAAAATGCCACTTATTACATTTATCTTCTCTATCGCATTTTACCCAGTGCGGATGATGTCCACTTTTACTATCAGGTTCTTGGCAAGATATAGCATTAGGTGGCAGGGTTCTACCTTTTTTTAAATCAAACCTTTTGTATAATTCGCCATTAATAATAGCACAGCTTGTGCCATCAAATTTACGTGTAGGTATTCCATCAGTAAAAGCCCAATCGTTTTCAGGGTTTACTTCATTAATTACTCTCCCTAAGTCGTTAGGGTCTTTTTTAAATAGTGTGCTTAATTTCTTCATTCTATTTAGTTTTTTCGTTAATAATCCGTACTAATGCTAACAATCTTTATAAGTGCATTAAAACGCACTATACAGTGGCGTTAGTAAACACTACTTGTCTTCACATTTACTGCAATACATTTTTTCTCCGTAAACCTCTCCAACAATACCATCTTCGCAATGTGGATTATCGCATTTACTAACATCAGCTAAATCAACAGTATTTTTAACTTGCTGTTGTGCGTATTTATCCATTGTTTCGTAAATGTCAGTCATAGCCATTTTTAATAAGCCTTTATCACTTTTTAATTCAGCATCGTGAAATCCTGTACCCCATTCTTTTATAAAAAATTCTTTTGCGTTATTCATTTTCTTTATCTGTTAAGTCGTTAAAAATTCCGTTGTTTAGCCTTGTACATTAGCCACAATTAATTGATTTTAAGGTTATGTCTACTAATTTGGCTATTTTCTTTCTATCTCCATCGTGTACATTAATTAAGTCAAAGGCTTCAATTAACAGTTCACGTTGTTGGCTAACACGGGCTAAATGTAATTGCTGTTCTAACCAGTCTACATAAGCATCGTTATAAGTTCCATTAACTATTATCTGCCCTTCTCCTGAGTATATTCCTTGTCCAGTTTCTACCTCAAATTTATGTTTAAAATCCATCGTTATCTATTTAATTTATTCGTTATTTACGCAACTACACTTAGCCAAACCGTTATGCTTTATTCTTTTCAATCTTTGCCATACTATTAATATAGCTCCTTATCTGTTTTGTAAAGTCTTCACCACTCCAAAAAAAAGAAGCTATAAAGAATATTGGGTACAAGATAAGTAACCAAATATTACAAAGTATTGGAATTATAAGCATTGGTATTATAGGCAGTAGTATTTTTAATTTATCCATTTTATTAAGTTTATCAGTTATAGAACAAAAGCATAACAACGTTTCATACTCCATATTCCGTTGCACTCCATACAGAGCATACACAAGCGTTGGTCATTAATTCATAGAATTAGCTCTACTTATTTCATCTAAGTAATGGTCTACAATCTTTTG
>JANXFM010000083.1 GCA_024959975.1 Flavobacteriales bacterium | reverse complement strand
TTACAGGCCTAAATTCTCTTTAATCTTATCATCGCCACCGAGTAAAAGTTCAATAGGATTTTCAAGAGCTTCTTTTACAGCACACAGAAAACCTACCGACTCACGACCATCAATAATACGGTGGTCATAAGAAAGCGCCACATACATAATCGGGCGAACTACTACTTCTCCATCGATTACAACGGGGCGTTCAACAATATTATGCATCCCTAAAATAGCCGATTGAGGAGGATTAATAATTGGCGTTGATAACATAGAACCGAATACTCCACCATTCGTAATGGTAAACGTACCACCTAACATATCATCCATACTAATCTTCCCATCACGCGCTTTAATAGCCAAACGCCTGATCTCAGACTCTATACCTTCAAAATCCAATAATTCTGCATTGCGAACAACAGGAACCATCAGTCCTTTTGGAGAACTTACAGCAATAGAAATATCAGCATAATCGTAATACAACACTTCTTTACCATCGATCATGGCATTTACATCAGGGAACAATTTTAAAGCTCTTGTAACGGCTTTGGTGAAGAAAGACATAAATCCTAAGCCTACACCATGCTTCTCTTTAAAGTCTTCTTTGTAAATTTTACGAAGATCCATGATCGGTTTCATATCTACTTCGTTAAAAGTCGTCAGCATAGCCGTTTCGTTCTTTACAGAAACCAAACGCTCGGCAACTTTTCTACGTAGTACAGACATTTTCTTTCGCTCAACACCACGTGGTCCAGGACCATTACCCATGGCTGTTTTCGCTTTTACTACATCTTCCTTCGTAATACGGCCACCTTTACCGGAACCTTGTGTAATATCAACACCCTTTTCTGCCATCATCTTACGTGCTGCAGGCGATGGAGTACCAGTAGCATAAGAAGTTTCAGCAGAACTTACAGCAGGAGCGCTTTTGGGTGCAGCCGCAGGAGCATCCGATTTAGATGCAGATGCAGAGGCTGTACCTTCGGCAGCAGTATCTATAGTACAAGCTACATCGCCAATAGCAACGGTTTCACCCTCTTCAACTTTAATTGAGATTGCTCCGCTTTCTTCAGCAGCTAGTGTTAAGGTTGCTTTATCAGAGTCTATTTCGCAGATCTCCTGATCTTTTTCAACGTACTCACCGTCGGCTACAAGCCAGCTTGCTATCTCTACTTCCGAGATAGATTCACCAGGTGATGGAACATTCATTTCAACGATCATAACAGTATCAATTTTGCCTTCTTAATTTCTTTTTTCACAATTCAAATACGCCTTCAATAACGGCACGCTGACGACGTGCAGAACGCTTTGAAGATCCCGATGCAGGCGTAGCACTAGCCGAACGAGCTACCACCTGAAGTGGCAATTCACGCCAGTGTCTGAGAACAAAGCCCCAGGCACCCATATTTTCAGGTTCTTCTTGTGCCCATACATAGTTTTCTGCATTTGCGTATTTATTTACAATAGCCTCTAATTGTGTTTTAGGGAATGGATACAATTGCTCCAAACGCACCAAAGCTACATCATCAGCATTACGTTTTTCTTTTTCTTCAAGCATTTCGTAGTAAAGCTTACCCGAGCAAAATACCACTTTTTTCACTTTCGTTGCTTCTGCACTCAAATCGTCTATTACTTCCTGAAATCTACCTTCTGTCAACTCCTCTACAGAAGACACACATTGAGAATGACGCAGTAAACTCTTAGGGCTCATCACCACCAATGGTTTACGGAAATCTCTGTGCAACTGGCGACGCATCAAATGGAAGAAGTTTGCAGGAGTCGTGGCATTGGCCACCTGCATATTGTATTGTCCACACAATTGTAAGTAACGCTCTAAACGCGCACTTGAGTGCTCTGCTCCCTGCCCTTCGTAACCGTGAGGTAAAAGCATAACCAAACTATTGTAAATTTCCCACTTATCCTCGGCAGCCGATAAATACTGGTCGATAATAATTTGTGCACCATTGGAAAAATCACCAAACTGTGCTTCCCAAATCGTTAGCCCGTCAGGCGAAGCCAATGCATATCCATAATCGAAACCTAAAACCCCGTATTCTGACAATAGTGAATTGTAGATCTCAAATTTGGCTTGTCCTTCACCAATGTGATTCAACAGATTTGCTCGTTCTTCAGACTCTACATTTCTCAATATCGCATGACGATGCGAGAAAGTACCGCGCTCAACATCCTGACCGGTCATTCTTATTTCTTTACCCTCATCCAAAATAGACCCATAGGCAAGTAATTCAGCCATCCCCCAATCCAGACGATCGGTGTCGTTAAACATTTTTTCACGATCTTTTAAAAGACGCAAAGCTTTTTTATAAAATTGATGCCCTTCAGGTGCTGTGTAAAGCGCACGGGCAATATTTGCTAATTTATCACGAGAAACACCTGTTTCCGGAGAAGATTCAAAATCAATAGCCCGGGCTTTTTTGATGTGCGCCCATTCTTTCTCCATAAATCGTGTAATACTGGTCGTATCTTCTTTACGAGCCTCATCTAAGTCATCTTCCAGCAGGTTTTTAAACTGCTTCGCCATTTCCTTTACAATGTTTGCCTCCACAACTCCCTGAGCCATCAACTTTTGGTTGTAGATCTCACGTGGATTCGGGTGCTTAGATATGGCCTGATACAAC
>JANXFM010000061.1 GCA_024959975.1 Flavobacteriales bacterium | reverse complement strand
CACTTTAAGTACTTTCAACTTATAAACTTCGTTTAAGCAATGCCTTATTGTAATTATCGATAGCAACAAAATAATCCGGATCTTCCAACACATTCACATCGCATATCTTCTCAGCTTTCTTAATTAAGGCAACACAGTCTGCACTTAAATGACGTAAGTGTATCGTCTTACCATTTGCCTGATAACGTTCAGCCAGTTTGTTGATTGCCTCAATAGCCGATTGATCCATAATTTTAGATTCTTTAAAATCGATAATAACTTCTTTAGGGTCTTCGGCAATTTTGAATTTTGAATTGAACAACTCTACCGAGCCAAAAAACAAAGGACCATAAATCTCATAATGCTTTACACCGTGGTCATCTACATATTTACGTGCACGAATACGCAGCGCATTTTCCCAGGCAAACACCAAAGAAGAAACAATAACACCCGCAATAACTGCAAGGGCCAGATCAAAGATTACAGTTAATACAGTCACCAAAATGATCACAATGATGTCCGGCAAAGGAATTTTATTCCACACTTTAAACGTATTCCAGGCAAAGGTTCCAATAACCACCATAAACATCACCCCTACCAAAGCAGCAATAGGCACCATCTCTATATATGTTGATGCAAATAAAATAAAGCACAATAAAGACAATGCGGCCACAATACCGGATAACCTTCCACGACCACCGGACTTAATATTAATAATACTCTGACCGATCATAGCACATCCTCCCATTCCACCGAAGAAACCATTTACAATATTGGCAGCACCTTGAGCAACACACTCTCTGTTTCCACGACCATGCGTTTCGGTTAACTCATCGATAAGATTAAGCGTCATTAAAGATTCTATTAAACCAATTGCCGCTAAAATTAAAGCGTAAGGCGTAATAAATTTCAATGTTTCAAAAGACAGGTCGATTATTGGAACATTAAAACTCGGTAAACCGGCTTTAATACCATCTCCACCTCCGGCAACAATAAATGATTTTACCGTTTCTGTTTCTACTTCACCAAAAATCACAATTAAAGAAACGGTGATAATAGCAATTAAAGCTGCCGGTAATTTCTTTGTTAACCTGGGAAGTAAAAACATAATAGCCATAGTTAAACCAACGAAGCCCACCATGGTATATAAGGCTGTGCCCTGCAACCACGCCCCTTGGGTTTTAAACATACCCAATTGCGAGATAAAAATGACAATAGCCAAACCGTTTACAAATCCCATCATCACCGAATGTGGAATCATGCGCACAAACTTCCCCATCTTAAAGAAACCTGCTGCGGCCTGAAATATTCCCGTTAATATTAATGTAGCAAACAAATATTGAAGTCCCATCATAGCTCCTTCAACCCCCATAGCATTCCCTTCTTTCACCAGGTGAACCATGACTACAGCCAAAGCTCCGGTAGCACCGGAGATCATTCCGGGTCTACCACCAAAAATTGCGGTGATCAATCCCATCATAAAAGCACCATACAAACCTACAACCGGTGAAATTCCAGCTACAAAAGCAAAAGCGACTGCTTCAGGAACTAGTGCCAAAGCTACCGTTAAGCCCGATAAAACATCATCTTTTATACTTCCTTGTGTCTTATCAACAAATTCAAAAGTAGATTTCATTTTTTGGTTTTTTTTGAGGGTAATAATAAGCAGGCGAAGGTAAGGACATTATTAAGAGTACAAAAGAGATTTCTTTATTGAAACGATTCATCACTAAAATCAATTCGATTTCTTATTTTTGAATGCGATAGCTTTAAACGAAAACGGAAAATGAATAGAACACAGATATTAAGTAAGCAACAGATTCAACAAAAGTTGAATCGCATGGCCTGGCAAATTTTTGAAGCTAACTATCAAGAATCTGTTATTATTATCGCCGGAATTAATGGTAATGGCTTTTTGATTGCCCAACGTTTGACTGCAATTATCAAAGAAATATCTGATATCAATGTTCTGTTAACAGAAATTAAAATCAATAAAAAGGAGCCTTTTAACTCCCCTATTGAATTGAGTCTTAAGGAAACGGATTATGTTGATAAGGTTGTGATCCTGGTAGACGATGTATTAAATTCGGGAAAAACCATGATTTATGGTGTAAAGCACTTCTTAAACGTTCCAGTAAAAAAAATCAACACAACAGCTCTTATCGACCGGAAACATCCCCGTTTCCCCATTCGTACCGATTATGCCGGATTAGTACTTTCTACTTCCATAAAAGACCATGTAGCCGTTGAGTTGGAAGCCAATGAAGGTGTATACATAGAATAAAACACTATACTATTTTCTATACACCTTGTTGATCGTAGTTTTAGTTTTGAGGTAATAAATACCGGGACTTAAATATGACATATCAATCGTCACTCTTTCTTCATTGTTTTCTACGAGTTTAACTCTTTTGGCTAGTTTTTGCCCCAGCATGTTGTATACACCAACAGTTTCTAATTCTTGCCCATATCCTTCTATCGTAACTAAACCATTTGTAGGATTAGGATAAACAGATGATAAATTGACCGGTTGTAAATTATTGTTTGTCGTTAAGGGGATTTGATTTAATTCATTCACAACATTCAATCCATCCATATGTTCAAAAAAATCTATTGTAACAAAATTTGGGAATCTATTTTTTTCTAGAACACACTGATTAACCCTGTTAATAAAATAAGGGTTTGAATTAACTATAACAGCCTCACTTTCAACCCCAAGACCTAATCCAGAAGTGATAAAATGATTTAGTATAAATAAATCGTTCAAAGAGTCTCCTCTGTTAAAATTACAACTAAAATCGCTCATAATATTTACAGTATAATGAGTTTCAACGGCATAATCCCAAACGTAATGATACCATCCCTGGTTAATTGTTGCCTGATTAACATCAGAAAAAATAACCAAACGAGTATTATTATTGACCATGGTTCGTAGGGTTGGCCAGGAAGAAGATGCCAGATCATGAGTATATAAATATCCTGAAAGTCCGGCTAAATTAATTGCATTTTCAATAGAATTTGTATTTGTATAAGATTCTAAAATTATAGTAACAACTTCATTATTATTGTGATCAAGAAATAATTTAATTTCATTTAAAAATGACAACAATGGTTCCGATCCTAATGAACTATATACATGATATACTGTAGGAATCCCATCAACATCGTACACATCAATCATTAAGCCTCTTACACCACTATTAAGTTGATACGTGATATTATGATTCTGATTAGGTAAATTAAACCCATCTTCAACTGAATTATATGAATTGTGTGTTGTTAAATAAGCAACCTCATTATATTTCTTCTCACATAAAATTTGATATCCATTACATTGACCATAAGTATTTACGATATAAAGCAAAGGAATAATAATGAATAAAAATAATCTAGTTTTTCTTTTCATATATCTAAATACACTCATAATCTTTAAGTTTATGAGTTGTTAAAAAACATTTAACACTAAAGTATCTAATCTTTTGTAATATTAAAAAGTCCCCACATTATTTGTGGGGACTTTAGCCAAAGTAAATTATGGATAATTTATATTATATATACTCACGAATTTAACACCTTATTAACACACCATGCAATAGGTAATATCACTCATTTTTATATAGGTAACGCTACCTATAAATAAGAAATAAAATCAATCATCATTTGTTGTCTGACGTTCGATAATCCTAATAATTGTTGGATAGAATTAACAAGTCCATTCGTAATTAAAAAACTCCCACATTTCTGTGGGAGTTTTTTTATGTAATACATTTTACTTTCTTCTTTCTCTTCTACTTCTAGAACCGGAATTACGATCTCTGGAACCTGATCCTCTTCGATCTTTAGACCATTCTCTTTTACCACCACCACTTCTACGTCGATCTCTTCCACCACCCCGGCGATCTGGAGATTTCTTGGTAATTTCAAGACTAACTTCTCTATCTCCGACGCTAAAACCTTCAAAAGCTGAAAATACACCTTCTACTTTTGCTTTAGACACGTTAAAGAATGAAAATGCACCTTTTACATCTACGCCACCAAAATCATCATTAGATAAGGAAGTCTTCTCTCTTAATAGATCTTTTAAAGTTGCCCAGTCAAAACCATCTTTCTCTCCAATATTAATGAAGATACGTTCTGAATCACTTGATTTATCTCTACTCTTTCCTGAAGCATTCAAATCCTGAGCATCTTTGTAGAAATTCAAAATTTTAGATGAATTTAATGCAATAAACTTCTCTAACACTTCTGTTACAGTCATTTGTTCTGCAAGCTCGTGAATTGCTTCTGTAAATGGCTTTAATGCCTGCGGGTGAGCTTTAGCATTAATCAGGTTATCCATAGATTGGAACACCATAGCCTTCATCACTTCCTCTCCGGAAGGAACCGTTTTTCGCTCGATTCTACGATTAATCGTTTTCTCAATTTGAACAAGTTTA
>JANXFM010000193.1 GCA_024959975.1 Flavobacteriales bacterium | reverse complement strand
CTTAAGGTCTTAGATTGCGTCAATAATAGCGTTCAGGGTAGAACTCGGTCTCATAGCGTCTGCAGCTTTCGCAGGGTTTGGAGCGTAATAACCATCGATGTTCATAGCAGTACCTTGTGCGGCGTTTAACTCATCAACGATCTTTGCTTCATTGCTAAGTAAAGACGCTGCAATAGGAGCAAATTTAGCTTGTAAGTCAGCATCTGTTGTTTGCTTAGCTAACTCCTGCGCCCAGTAAAAGGCTATGTAGAAATGACTACCCCTGTTGTCCAGTTCTTTTACTTTTCTCGATGGTGACTTCCCATTCTCAAGTAAAGAAACCGTAGCATTGTCCAATGTCTCAGCTAATATTTTTGCTTTTGGATTGTTGTTCGACGCTGCTTCGTGCTCAAAAGAAACAGCTAATGCCAAGAATTCACCTAAAGAATCCCATCTCAAATGATTTTCTTTGTTGAACTGCTGTACATGCTTTGGAGCAGAACCACCTGCACCGGTTTCAAATAAACCACCACCATTCATCAATGGAACGATAGACAACATCTTTGCACTGGTACCTAACTCTAAGATAGGGAAGAGGTCTGTATTGTAGTCTCTCAATACATTACCCGTAACAGAGATCGTATCTTGACCCTCTTTCATCCTTTGGAGAGAAACTTTAGTAGCCGCTACAGGAGAAAGTATTCTAATATCTAAACCGGTAGTATCGTGATCTGGTAAGTAAGCTTTTACTTTTTGGATTAACTGAGCATCATGCGCTCTGTTTTCATCCAACCAGAAGATTGTAGGAACACCCGTTGCTTTTGCTCTGTTGACAGCCAATTTAACCCAGTCCTGAATAGGAAGGTCTTTTACTTGACACATTCTCCAGATATCACCTTCTTCAACGTCATGTTCAATGAGAACAGTACCTGAATCATCAATTACCTGTACTTTACCCGTTGAAGAAATTTCGAAGGTCTTATCATGCGAACCATATTCCTCAGCTTTTTGAGCCATTAAACCAACATTAGGCACCGTACCCATTGTTGTAGGGTCAAAAGCACCATTCTCTTTACAGAAGTCGATGGTTGCCTGGTAAATACCTGCATAAGAACTATCCGGAATAACTGCTTTTGTATCTTGAGACATCCCATCTTTATTCCACATTTGACCAGAGTTTCTGATCATTGCAGGCATAGAGGCATCAACAATAACATCACTTGGTACATGTAGGTTTGTGATTCCATTATCTGAATCTACCATTGCCAGGTCCGGACCTTCAGTGAAACATTTTTGTATTTCGGCTTCAACTTCTGTTTTTACAGCTGGAGCAAGCTCGTTTAAGTTACTCAATAGGTTGCCAAAACCATTGTTTACATTGATGCCGGCTTCGTCCAACTCTTTTCCAAATTTTTCGAAAACAGACTTGAAAAATACTTTTACACTATGGCCAAAAATAATCGGGTCAGAAACCTTCATCATCGTTGCTTTCATGTGTAGAGAGAACAATACTCCTTTAGCTTTAGCATCTGCAATTTGCGCTTCCAGGAAAGCAAGCAATGCTTTTTTGCTCATGACCGTACCGTCGATAATCTCGCCGTCAAGAACGGGTACAGACTCCTTCCAGATACTTGTGCCCTTAGCACCAACGAATTGTATTTTTACCTTACCTGCTTGAGCAATCGTTACTGATTTTTCGTTGGAGGCAAAATCTCCTGAGTCCATAGTAGACACATGAGAAGCCGAAGACGCAGACCATTCACCCATAGAATGTGGGTTTTGCTTTGCATATGCCTTTACCGGCTTAGGTGCTCTTCTGTCTGAGTTACCTTCTCTTAAGACTGGGTTTACAGCACTACCTTTTATTTTGTCGTAAGTTGATTTTACGTTTTCTTCCTCTTCGTTGGCAGGAGTGTCAGGGTAGTTAGGTATCGCAAACCCATCGCTCTGCAACTCTTCAATAGTCGTTTTTAGTTGAGGAACAGAAGCCGAAATATTCGGCAATTTAATGATGTTTGCTCCTGGTTTCTTAACTAATTCGCCCAATTCTGCCAAAGCATCGGATACTTGTTGTTCTAGCTTCAAGTAAGACGGGAAGTTAGCAAGGATTCTCCCTGCAAGGGAAATGTTTTTTGTCTCCATTTCGATTCCACATTGTTTGGCAAATGCTTGAACAATAGGAAGAAGAGATTTTGTAGCTAAAGCTGGAGCTTCGTCTGTATGCGTGTAAATGATCTTAGACGACATATGTTAATTAATTTAAAAAACCGAAAAATCGGTTGTGGTGTAATGACTTGTTTAAGTCGGCAAATATAGGAAAACGACCCATCTAGACGAATTGTTTTAGCATTAATATTTTGTGACCAGTAACTAGGGATGAGTGATGAGTGATGAGTTGTCAATACCTAGTACCTAATACTTAATACCTAGTACCAACCTACTAACTTTTCGCGTAGATCGATTCGCTGTAGTTTTTCGGATTAAATTCTATCGGGTATTTACCATCGGGGTAATGGCTTTTTAAATTGTTTAAGATCTCTTCTTTCACACTTTCTCTCAGTGCATCTACATCATCTAATGTTAAAGCGGTAGTTTCAAAAGGCGCCGACATGTAGTTGATACACCTCCCCGGTCTAATACGTATTTTATGTGGGGGGAAGAGCTCTCCGGCGTTGATCATACTTATTGCTACGATGGGCATTTTACTTTCGATGGCAATTCTAAAAGCTCCATTGCGCATTTCGTTAAGCAGCTTATCATTCATGTACATAGCACCTTCAGGGCAAAGGAATAGAGATGTTTTGCTTTTGGCAACATTCAATATATTTTGAAAGCTTTCCTTTCGTGCTTCAGCCGATTCTCTGTTTACGGGGATATGTCCGAGTTTATTCGCCAAATAACCAATGATCGGCCAATCGAATATTTCAGCTTTTCCCAGGAATTTTTTGTAGTGTTTGATTCCTAAAATAGCGATGAATACATCCAGATACGACCTGTGGTTGCTCACGAATATGTAAGGTTGATCAAAATCTAGTTTTTTGTCTTTTATGTAAATCATTCTTATTCCCCAAAAGACGAGAATTGTACGTGCACAAAAACGCAGGTAATAATCTATGCCGGCGTTTTCTTGATTACCCCATATTAATATGAAAATCACTAAAAGTGGGAAATTGACCAGCACGACAAGTCCTGCAATCAATATGCACCAGATGGTCCAAAGGATTTCAAATAGGTTTTTAAACATTTTCATAAGTACTCAGGTTAAGTTGGGGCTGTATGATTTGATATTTATGCTTTAAAGCGTTTCCAAAACTTCTTCAGTGCTTTTGCTTGTCGGGTAAAATCTTAAAAGTTTGTTGAGTACATTTTCAACGATGGTATCCGGACAGGAAGCTCCACTGGTTAGGAGGATGTCAACCACTTCTTTTTTTGGAAGGAAATTTTTTGTTTGTAAGATTTTTTTGTTCTCAAAGTCGAAGTGTAGAATTTCAGACTCATTAAGTACTTCTGAGGCGTTACTAATGAGGTAGGTAGGTAATTTTTTTTCACAAAGCTCAACCAGGTGAGAGGTGTTTGAGCTGTTGTATCCACCTACCACAATGGCTAAGTCTGCATCAACATCTAATAGTCTGTATGTAGAATCTTGGTTTTCATTGGTGGCATAACAAAGCGTATCTCTAGTGTTTGCCATGTGCTTTTTTAGATCTTCTACACCATATTTTTTTTTCATCACTACTTTAAGATAGTTTGATATGGCTAGGGTTTCACTGGCAAGCATGGTGGTTTGATTGATCACTCCAATACATTCCAGGTCTTTTTTTGGGTTAAAATTTTTATTGTATTTCCCCTTAAATGCTTCTTCAAATTCTGAGACGGGTCTGTTTCCAAGTATGAAGTCTGAAAGCATAATGGCTTCATTCATATCTTTGATAATTAATGAAGGTGCATTTTTCTTGCTGTAAGAGTAGGTGGCACGGGTTTCTTCGTGATTGTGCTTGCCGTGGATGATGATGGTGTAGTGTTGTTTTCCCAGCTGATCGGCACGTTTCCATACTCGAGTTACAAAAGGGCAGGTGGTGTCATATTTTTTAGTAGCTACACCCTTCTTTTTTAATAAATCCAGAACCTCCAGAGTGGTTCCAAATGCGGGTATGATGATGATATCTTCTGTTTGAATCTCATCCCAGTCAATAAGTTGATTTCCATGCGTGTCCATGATAAAACGTATGCCTTTATTTTGTAAATCGTAATTTACGTTAGGGTTATGGATCATCTGGCTTAAAAGGAATATGCGCTTGTCTGGATTTTCTTCAACAGCTTTGTAGGAGATCTCTATGGCATTCTCTACGCCGAAGCAAAAGCCAAAATGACGAGCAATATGAAATCGTACAGCACCATAGTCAAGAACTGTAGGGCTAAAATCCTTTTTCCTGGGATCATTCTCCTGACGAATTTCTTTGATTCTTCCGATGATGGGTGAGCGGTAGTGATTCGGAATATTGAACTTCTTCATGCGTGTAAAACTCTTTGCCGTAAAAGTAAGTAATTATTGTCAGCTTTCAGTGCTCAGTTTTCAGCTTTCACCCCTCAGCTTTCAGAATTTAGTAGCTTGGTACGTTAGTAGGTGTCACCCTGAGCCTGCCTACCGCAGGCAGGCCTGCCTCCGGTAGGAAATCCTGTCGAAGGGTTGGTAGGTTGTTGGGAATTGTCTCTCGGTTCCTGAATCTATTGAAGAGGAGGGGGGATTCCACTTCGTTCAGCAATCGCAAGACAGCAAGTTCGTAAGACAGCATTCAGGGATTAGGTTTCATTTTAAAATTATCAAATTATCACATTTTAAAATTGGGTTTTATTCCGT
>JANXFM010000059.1 GCA_024959975.1 Flavobacteriales bacterium | reverse complement strand
CCCGACGAAAGTTAAAAGCCTCAGTTTTGATAAAACTCCGGTGATCGAAGGTCGTTTGATGGGAATAAAAGGACAGTACCTACTCTTTGAAGGTGGACAGGTACTAAATATGCGTAAGCATCAGGCTTATGTGCTGGAATTTTCAGCCGATGAAACCCAAGGTAGTATTGGCAAAGAATTGACTCTTGATTTTTAATTAAATCGTACAATCTTGCGTTGTCTGCACTTCGACAGGCTCAGTGTGACACGCTTCGACCGGATTTCCTACCTATGGCAGGCTCAGAGTCCGGGGAACAAAATGACAACTCAAAACTTATCACTTAAAACTTCACTGATCAGTCATCACTAACTAAAATTTAGCCTGAAGTTTCAAATTGAACAAACGTGAAGTCAGGTAATTGGGTACGGCATACTGATTTTGCACCACATCGGTAACCCACAGATAGGAAATGGTATTTCGTATT
Source organism: Flavobacteriales bacterium (assembly GCA_024959975.1). Classification (GTDB taxonomy): domain Bacteria; phylum Bacteroidota; class Bacteroidia; order Flavobacteriales; family UBA7430; genus JANXFM01. The sequence continues at coordinate 14,269 of JANXFM010000059.1, read as the reverse complement.
CCCAGGAGATTAAATACTTCGGCACTCAGCCAAACCGAATCAAAGTGCTTAAAACACTTGGACTTTGAGCCTTCTCCTCCTTCTTTTATCACTTTGGTAAAACCTATATCTACCCTGCGATATGCAGGAATTCTAATTGTTTGTTCGTAACGCTCAGAATTTACGGCTCCCACAGGTAAACCACTGCTGTAATGCAGTTTCAGGTTCATCTTATAACTCGGATTTCTTGGGAGATAATCCTGGAAAAACATAGAAAAAGCAAATCGCTGATCTGTAGGTCGTGGAATAAACCCGTGTCCGTCGTCTTTAATATCTTCTTCACTCTTCATTACTGACATACTTGCCCAAGACTCCATGCCGGGAACAAACTCACCATTAACGCGCAGGTCAATACCCGTCGTATATCCGGTAGCTGTGAGCTCCGGCAGATAGCGAATTCTTAAATTATCAATTTCGTAGGGAATAAGATCTTTCAGATCCTTGTAATAGATCTCTCCGACAAATTTAAACGGTCGATCCCAGGACTGAAAATTATAATCGGCAGAAAGAACAAAATGGGTAGACTTCTGAGATTTTAGATCGGTAAATAAAAGCCCTTTTTCATCTCTCAGCTCTCTGTAAAAAGGCGATTGATTGTAAGAACCAACAGCCGCCCTAAAGAGCATGTCTTTTTTCCAGTTTGGTCGGTAACTTAAGCCCGCTCTCGGCGAAACAAAGAGTTCCCCGTTCATGGATCGGTATTGAGCTCTAAAACCAAGCGAGTAAGTCAGCTTTGCACTATCGAGCTCCAGATGACCACTTTGCTGCACAAAAGAACTTAATCTACTGGAACTTAACTCATTTTCTGCCTGAACAAACTCAAACAGCTCCAACTCATCATCTAAACCCTGAGGCATGGAAAATCCGGAGGAATCAATAAGCTGCCATTCTTTTAAACGGTCATCGATCAATTCATGTTGGTATTTTGCTCCCCAGTCTAAAGTCATGTAATTTCTGTACCACTTACCTCTGTATTCGAGATTGTACACCCGGGCAAACAACTCATTTCTGGCATGACGAAAATACCCGCCTACACCTCTATTCGCAACAACCTCTCCAAAATTATCAGAGCCCAAGCTATTGTCTAATTGACCCAACCAATACTGCCCCTCCACATCATAAAATTCCTCTTCAACCGTTTGAAATAAAGAAGCCGACAAGCTCATCTGCAAACTATCGTGGATCTGATAATCAAATCGGGCTGCACCCATCCCACTTTCGTAAGCATCTTTCTCCTGCCCGTCAAAATCAATGTACAAGCGCAAAGGTTTATCAATTGTACCAAAATCACTATGACGGGATTCCGGAACAGAATGGTAAGCATTTAAAGAATAATGAGCCAGGAAACTCAACTTCATCTGTGAATTAAAGTGATAGGTATTTAAAGTCTGAAAATCTTTAAAACTTGGCTTGTAGTTCGATTTGGTATCTAAACTATTTAACAAAAACTGATTGGTCTTTTGTCGGTAACTCGTTACATGCGACCAGCGTTTCGACTTATTAATTCCTTCTACCGTGGCATTTACCCCCATGAAACTAAGGGTTAAATGACTTTTCCACGCTTTTGGATCTTTGTATTTAATATCGAGTACCGAAGAGAGTTTATCTCCATAACGGGCATCAAATCCTCCGGCAGAAAAAGAAATATTCTCCACCATGTCCGAATTGATAAAACTCAAACCCTCCTGCTCTCCACTGCGAACTAAAAAAGGTCGGTAAATTTCGAAGCCATTCACATAAACAAGATTCTCATCATAATTCCCGCCTCTGACAGAATACTGAGAACTCATTTCATTTTTCGAACTCACACCACCCAAAGTGGTTATTAAACCCTCTACACCTCCCGTTGGACCGGTTATTACATCTAAGTTCTTCTTGTCAATTGTGGTGATATTTTGATCTCTCAAAGCGTCATCCACCAATTCAACCTCAGAAATTATCGTTACTTCTGCATCAAACAATAGATCCAAATTTCTTTTTTCACCTTCTTTTAAAGTGATCTTATGGATCTGATTCTGAAATGATAAATGAGAAAATACAATGGATAATTCTTTGTTTGCAGGAAGATTTATGATGTATTTACCTTCCGGATCACTTATGGCACCTGTGTTTTTATATTCTACACTCAGACCTTCAATAGCAATGTCTTTCTTACTTTTTACGGTACCAAAAAGTGTTGCTTCCTGAGCAAGACTTACTTCAGAAAGCAAAAGGAAAAGCCCTAATAGTAATACAATCGGATTCTTTTTACACATCATGATCCTGCGAATATAAAGATATTTTTAGCGGACAAATTCAAGTTTGAGTCGTTTTTCATTTTTCACTGAGTCTTCAACGACAATTTCCAATTCATGTTGTCCCGGCTTTACCTTTCCATCAAAATAATGGATCAGCTTTTTATTTTTCGGATCGTATTCCAATAAGATCCATTCGCCATCGACAAAAGCATTGTAAGCACTTAAACCACTCAGAGTGTCCTCTACAGTAAAACTCATAAAGTCTGCCAGACTAAGATCTTCAGAAAAGGATCTTGGTTTTAAACCGGGAGGTATCGTATCAATGACCGCACTGTAATCCCCAAAAGTTCGGGATCTGGCCTGTAAAGTATCATTAACCCATTGCGTAGGCAAACAGGAAATTTTACCTTTTTTACTTACCGAACAGATCAATGCTTTTTCTCTGTGCAACTCGTCAAGGCTATCTACTGCAATGGCAATTGAAAAAGGAGAATGCACCGGAGTTTCTTCATGGTGAATGCAATGGATATCACTAATAAAGTCATCATCAGCTTTACGTATTGAATACGAAAAATCAAGATCATCATAAAGACTGTTACGCGCTATAAACAAGGCTACATTCTCATCCATAAATTTGTTGTCTTCGTGATACAAAAACACATTTTCGCCCTTAGGTTTAGGAGAAATCTTTAAACTACTATCACTTGTAAAATGAAAAGACAAGGTTGATGTATTCCCTTGCGTATCCTTGATCACATACTCGGCCTGATGCACACCCACAGAATCGAAATCCAGTCGCCCTTCGTCCCTTAAGTATTCGTAAATACTCAATTTATTATTCGGATCCTTAAATGATTTCTGAGGTCTTAAAGCATATTTTTTCTTAGCGTGATAATCCATTAGTGAATTGATGTATCTGGTTTCCGAAAAATCAAAACGCTCCATATCATGTTTGTAGATCAACATAGAATCGACAAACAATTCAATGCTGAAAACACCATTTTTATTGGGGGCATTGTCCAATTGATCAAAAACATCAATGCCAAATCCTATTAATCCGTTAACGCTAATACTTATGCTGTCTATCTGATATTTTTTTGATGTGAGCTGCCGAACTGGAATTCTCAAAGTATCACACATACCATTAATAACAGCAGCAGCATCCAGGGGATAAATATGAAGATTTTTAATCGTAGGTGGTGTGGTATCTTTTGCTTTAAATCCAAATAAAAGCGGATTTATGATCTCTTGAGTCTTGGCATCCCGAATCTCAAAATGCAGGTGAGGTGCAGTAGAGCTGCCACTATTCCCGGTCCAGGCAATGGTATCTCCTTTTTGATAGGCAAAGCTTCCAGCCTCAGGAAACAGATCAACCTCAAATTCTTGTTTTTTATATTGTTCATCAAGCAAATAAACAGCAACATCCGAATGAAAACTCTGCAAATGAGCATACACCGAAACGTAACCGTTGTAATGTGTAAGATAAAGCGCTTTTCCGTAGCCTCCGGGGTTCGTTTTCACCCGCGACACATAACCGTCTTCAATGGCAATTACCGGGAATCCTTCCTGACCTTTGGTCTTAATGTCTATGCCCGAATGAAAATGATTGGATCTAAGCTCACCAAAAGTCCCTGCTAAAACCAAAGGAATGTCCAATGGAGCCCTAAAATTTGTTGCGGAATAAGGAATTTGAGCCAGTGCAAAGCAACAGCTCATAAGCGTAAAAAATAAAAGATGTACTAATTTATAATGACAATTCATTCCGGCTCACGCTTTTATATTCTAATGCAAATTTAATTTTTTAGTCCATGTGAAGAAACTTTTTACCAAGAACGAAACAAAGGAATTTTTCGTCTCATTTAAATCGGTTTTTGTATTCTGATTACCTATATTTGTTTCATAGTTGATGCTTTAATAATGGATCATTTAAGTGAAAGACTCGAAAATCTTCGTTCTCAGGTTCAAAAGTTGAGTGTTGCATTCAACCAACTGAACACTAAAAATGAAGCTTTAGAGATAGAAAATCAGGAACTTCGGGAGAAGTTATCACGTAAAGGAGAAAAGATCAAAGCACTCAAAGAAGAAAGGGAGTTGATCATCAACGCCAGGTCGCTTACAGATGTAGGGATGAGTAGTAAGGAAGCGAGGCTTAAGATCAACGAACTTGTACGGGGAATTGACAAGTGTATTGCACAGCTGAATCAGTGATATAGCTAAAATGGATAAACTTAAGATCAAAGTTTCAATAGCCGGGAGAGTATATCCCCTGACCATTAAACGAGAAGAAGAAGAGGATATCCGAAAAGCAGCAGCAAAGATCGAAGCTATTGTAAAGCAATTTGAATCAAATTATGCCGTGAAAGACAAACAGGATTTGTTGGCCATGTGCGCTTTACAGTTGTCCTCAAAGGTAGAAAGCTCAGAAGGCAAAACCTTAGTTGACACATCAGATTTAGATCGAAATATTGACGCTATTGAAGCAGATATAACAGCCATGCTACAACGTTCTTTAACATAGAAAACTAGTAAATATAGTTTCCCGTATTAATTCAATAAGTTGTTAAACTCAACATAATATTAATTGGATTAGATTCGTCTTTTTAAAAACAAGCCTCAACCTTAGGGTCCTTCGGGTGTCAGTGGACGTTTGAAAATAGATGGTCGGTCCATCCGTGTTTTACCGGAGTTTAAATTAACAGGATTAATACGGGTTTCTTTTTTTTTATAAATTCAACAATCATGAACACAGACATCATAACATTAGCAATTGTTGGTATCGTAGCCCTGATAGCGGGTTATATTTTTGCCTCCACACTATTGCGTAAATCCATAGAACGCAAATCACAATCTATACTCAAAGACGCACAAAAAGCTGCAGAACAGCTTAGAAAAGATAAGATTCTGCAAGCCAAAGAAAAGTTCTTAGAGCTTAAAAGTGAACACGAAAAGGTAATTAACAGCCGCAACCAAAAAGTTTCTGATCTGGAATCAAAGGCAAAAGAAAAAGATTCTAAACTCAACCAACGACTGGAAGATTCCAAAAGAAAATCTAAGGAACTAGACAGCAAACGCGAAAACCTGACCAATCAGTTAGAAGTTCTTGAGCGTAAAGAAGAAGAGCTTGAAAAAGCACATGCACGTCAGGTTAATGCTTTAGAAGCCATATCCGAATTAAGTGCAGAAGATGCCAAAGAACAACTGATAGACGCCCTGAAATCAGAAGCGAAAACCGAGGCGATGTCACTCATCCAAGATACCATTGAGGAGGCTAAACTAACGGCAAATAACGAGGCTAAGAAAATCGTTATTCAAACCATACAAAGGGTAGCTACAGAGCATACCGTAGAAAATGCAGTTTCCATATTCAACATCGAAAGTGATGACATTAAAGGTCGTATTATCGGTAGAGAAGGTAGAAATATTAGAGCTCTGGAAGCCGCTACGGGCGTAGAGATCGTGGTTGATGATACGCCGGAGGCCATTATCCTTTCCTGTTTTGATCCGGTGCGTAGAGAGATCGCCCGTCTTGCCCTGCACAAATTGGTTACCGACGGACGTATCCACCCTGCACGTATTGAAGAAATAGTCGCGAAAACAAGCAAGCAACTGGAAAATGAGATCATAGAAACGGGTAAACGTACCTGTATCGACCTGGGAATTCACGGCTTACACCCTGAATTATTAAGAATGGTCGGACGTATGCGTTACCGTTCTTCCTACGGACAAAACCTGTTGCAACACAGTAGAGAAACAGCTAACCTTTGTGCTACCATGGCATCAGAATTAGGCTTGAACGCCAAAGCTGCCAAACGTGCCGGACTCCTACACGATATTGGTAAAGTGCCGGATGATGAGCCGGAATTGCCACACGCAATTTTAGGAATGAAGATCGCCGAAAAATACGGTGAAAAACCAGACATCTGTAATGCCATCGGTGCCCACCACGACGAAATTGAAATGACCAGCATTTATTCTCCGATCATTCAGGTATGTGATGCCATTTCCGGCGCACGTCCGGGAGCACGTAGAGAAATTGTTGAATCTTACATACAACGTATCAAAGAGCTTGAAAATTTAGCCCTGGCTCATCCGGGAGTTCTTAAATCGTATGCCATTCAGGCAGGTAGAGAACTACGTGTGATCGTGGAAAGTGAAAAGGTGAACGATGATAAAGCGGCCGCTATTTCTTTCGAAATCTCACAAAAAATACAAAACGAAATGACCTATCCGGGTCAGGTAAAAGTTACGGTGATCAGAGAAACCAGAGCAGTGAATTACGCGAAGTAGCCTACAATCGGATCCAGGTCCAGCTTAGCTTTCCGAAGCCGGTGGATAAAGCATTGTGTCTTAATTCCTCTTTGTCCTGTTCATTAAAGTTCTCGTCAAGATTTACAAAACCCAGATCTCTGTCTTTTGCTTTTTTCAAACGATTTGCCACGAACGATAAAGCGACTTTACCTACAGCGATCCAGGGCAGGTAACTTCCCGGTAGTTCAACAGTCTTTAATACTTTAGTTCCTGTGAGCGTTTCGTTTAGTTCCTGGATTAGTTCTCCGGCTTTTCTAACGCTTTTCCTGCTGTGCATTAACCACAGGTGAACGGATAGACTTTTATCAGCCGGTATTTCCCGTTCCAAAACGATCATGCCTTCCACATGATCTCCTTTGGGTACAAAATTAATTTTGTTGTCTGATTCTCTTCTCACCTTTATTAAACGTTCTTCGGGCAATACAGACAACAACATATCCCCTTGATTTTCGGGATGTTCCGTTGCAATCACAAAATAAAGGTTCCAATGCTGTTTGGGAAGGTTTAACTCCAAGCTATTTAATTCCAACCGGGCCCATTCGTGTGTTTCTTCGAGGTCTTTCGAAAGAATAAGACATTTTCTTTTTTCGTCAATACTCACATTTAGCTTCTGCCCTTTCCTCCAGCCAAGTTCTTTTATATGTTCTTTGGGTAAGCTAATGCTTAGATCTTTCCCTGCAGTTTGTGTGAGTGTTCTCTTATGTCGGTCTTCTAATATCGCGCTTTCCATTTTTCACCTAATTTATTCATTATCAATAACCTAAATTTAATCATTCATTTTAACATAAACTAATTATGGCTTCGACGATTGGTCAGCCCTCGACTTCGATCATGCTTCGACAAATTGATTCCTTTTTTTCGTAAATTTATAGTTGGCTCTAAAATAATATTATGGGTATTCAGATCATTCAGAAAGAAAATCAGGCTTTTGGAAGTTTCAATCAGGGAGAAATTGTAGAAAACAAGCCCATTGGGTTTCCTCAGGACGGAGGACAGACAAAAACCTACTCTACTCTTTTTTACTGGGCACATGCAACAAGTAAAAAAGGAAGTACCATCGGTTTACATCCCCATAAAGGATTCGAGATCGTAACGTATGTCATTGAAGGCAAAATAAAACATTACGACACCAAAACAGATCAGTGGACTACGCTGGAACAAGGAAGCTTTCAAGTAATTAAATCCGGAAGTGGTATCGCTCATTCTGAAGAGCTTTGTGATAATTCAGCCATTTTTCAAATATGGTTTGACCCCGACATCAGTAAAAGTCTTTATAATGATGCCAAATACAACGATTACAAATCCTCCGACTTACCAGTTAAAACAAATGGACAGATAAACATGAAAACGATCGTCGGGAAAAACAGTCCGGTAAAACTAGATACTCCGGGAATCAGTATCCGGGAAATTGAATTGAAAGAAAATTATACACTTCCTCTTGAATCTGAAAACACCTACTCCATTTATCTCATTCACGGGGCCGTGAAACTTAATAACGACCCCTTAAATGAAGATGATTTTGTAATAATAAATAATGAAAAAGAACTCAAAATTGAATGTAGCTCACTTTCCAACTTATTCATCATTGAATCCCCTAAAAAACCAACATACAAGACGTATACTAATGACTAATTAATAATTGATAATGATTAATTGATAATGACCAATGGATAATGATTAATTAATAATCAATGGATAACACCCCTGTAGTCCCCCTTCGACAAGCTCAGGATGACAACTCATCATTGGTCACTGGTCACTAAAAGATCTTTAGAAAGCGATAGGAATTTCTTTAAAGCGGTTTTCTTTCGCTGATCAAAATCACAGGAAATATGTTCGTTTAAATAACGTTTCAGATTGATCGAACTATTTTCTTTTTTATCAAAGAATTCGATGGCCATATTCTTATGATCAAGGCCATACTTTACCGCACGATCAAATTGTTGTTTAAATTCATCACTTAAAGGTTTACTTGCCACCCAACAAGCAAACACAAAAGGTAAACCGGTAAACTTATACCACTCTTCAGAGAGATCGTACTGATACGAAAAGGAATCTTTTAAGTCAAAAGCTCTGTCTCCTATAACAACTCCGGCTCTTGTTCCGGAAATGGTATCAATATAACCTTCTGTAGTTTCTTCAAATTCAAAATCAATATTCCAGTAATTCTTCGCCAAAACTTTAGCTAACACAACGGAAGTACGAGACTGGTAGTCTAATGCAATAGTCTTAATTTCTTCCAAAGGACAATCGCTGTAAAGCATTACCGTTTTTACTTTTCCTTCAGAACCTATACAATGTTCTCCAATAATTTCTGCATTAGGTATGTCCGGAATTTCAACAATGGGAACAAGACTTATGTCTACTTCCCCGGATCTAAGCAAATCAGCACATCTGGAAGGATATTCCAACCGCAAATTTATCTGAGACATCAGATCCTTGTCATTCTGTATTCCGTATAAAAAGGGAACGGTATTCAAATAAGATACTGCAGCAACATTGATCTTTTCCTTCATTAAAACCAGATATAGTAAATAGAATAAGATAACAAGACAGCACTAACACCCAACTTCAAAACTGTCCCGGTAATAAAACCAATAAAGGATCCTATAGCTACTTTTAAAGCTCTGTTATTGTCTCCCTTAACTTCTAAAAGCGCACCTAAAAAGGCACCTACAAAAGGGCCTATAAGCAAACCTACAGGTGGAAAAAGTAGTCCGGCGAAAAGTCCTGCAAAAGTACCCAGGGTAGCTTTTCTGCCTCCACCAAATTTCTTTACACCCCAAGCCTGCAGACTGTAATCTAATACAAATACAAGGGCAACAACAATTCCCCAGGACCAAAGAAAGGAATTACTAAACTGTGTATCCGTGAAAAAATGAATCAACAAAACACCTGCATAAGAAATTGGAGGTCCCGGAAGCCCGGGAATAATACTCCCCAAAATACCCAAAAACAGTAATGCAAAAGCTATGATGGTAATTAGCGTAATCATATCTGTATTGATAATTTCAATCCAAAAATATTAGATAATTATGGGAATCAAGAAGCTATACAAACTTTTTTATCCCCAATCGTATAATTTCAGTTCTCAGCAGTCAGGAAATAACAGCGGACCGTTTTCAAATTTATCTGTTCACAACAAACTTCAACACCTTGTTATGTTCTTTAGAACGAATTCTTACAAAATAAATTCCCTGATCGTATGAATCGACTGAAATGCTCAGATCATGATCTCGTTTTGCATCCCAATTTTTCACTTCCAGAACCTGTCCTAACATATTAATAAGAGAAACTTCATAAACCTCCTGTACTTGCTCATTGGCTGCAAGGTTTATTTGATCTTGAGCAGGATTCGGGTAAAGAACCACATCCAAATCATTCATCACTTCTTCAAGACCAATATCAGAATTTGGTGCCAACACCATTTTAAAATCATCAATAAAATAATGCACCTGACTCAGCGAATCAACTTCATCATCAAAAGCAATAGCAACTAACTTTGAAACACCATTTTCAGTTTCTACAGTCCAGTTAAAGTCCCAATCCCCAACAAACTCATCTGCAATAGACAACTCTACAATATCTCTATCCATATCTATGAGCTGGGTTACAGTAAACCACTGATTTTGCGGGAAATTAAAAGGAATACTTTGCCCTCCGGTTTTAATATGCCCCTGACCATCGTCATTAAACTGAATTTCATAAGCCGACATCAGACTCGAACAAGATGGGTCGTGATAAATCGTATACGCAGCACTGCGCCCCACAGGTACAAATATCTTAAAGGACAGATCATACGCATTTGCATCAATATCACCCAAATTTCTACGAAAAGTATTTATTCCGTCAGCGGCATTAATTTCCAAATACTGAAGACCTTCTACCGGAGCAATAGTAGCAATATTTGCAGCAAAACTATCTTCACAGAAAGACTTCCATGTGTTGGACTGTAATTGCAATAAGGAATCTACAGAATAGCTTTCAAAATTATCTGAGTCATAAACATTACCATAGTAAGAAATGGTAAAATCTAAATTTAACTCTTGTCCTATAGAATCGGTTATTTCAACGGAGTAATCACCAGCAGAAAGATTAACCAAACTATCTGTATTTTCTCCAGCGCCCCAAGTAATTGTAAATGGAGGTGCTCCGGAAACAATATTTAAATGTATCGCACCATCAGAAGCAGGTTCCACACCGGCATGAATAACCTGAGGCTCTGCAATTAAAGATGGTATTCCACATCCATTAGATTCCTGTAGTGAGGTACGATAATAACTTAAAGCAAAATGCATCCGATCTACCTGTCCCTGACTAAACATCACCATGACAGAATCATCTACATACTCCATATAATTCATAAACATATCCATAGATTCGCAAGATATCTGAGGATGCACCGGACTACCATAATATTCTTCTTCTGTAATTGGGGTGTCATCCACCCAATCGTTGATACTATCACAACCACCCGTACCCCATGGATGTTTTAAATTCAGGTAATGTCCAATTTCATGGACGGCTGTTTTCCCCATACCAAATTGCTCATCCTCATTTTCTCCAAAATATGGATATCCAACGACCAATCCATGTTCTTCATCCGGAATATTTACATTAGGGGAATGAGAATAACCCAATACGCTCGATGTTATTTTTCCTACCCAAATATTCAAATAAGAATCCGTATCCCAGGCATCTGCTCCACCCAAATCCGTATATGTTATATTGTTTGATACCGTAGAAAAAGTGATAACATCGGTTGTATGTCTGGTAATACCCGTAGTGGCATATCCATTCGGATCTACAGTCGCTAAACAAAATTCAACTCCTACATTTCCAATAAATGCTTCAAAATCCTCCGGAGTTTGACTGACATCTTCATTAAGCAGATTGTAAGTCTCATTCAATATCTCTATTTGACGATAGATTTCTTCATCAGTAATATCCATCTCTGTTACCGATTCATTTTTCACAATATGAACCACAACAGGAATGGTGTAAACGTCATTTCCCTTACGGGATTTTTGCTGCATGTATTTTTCGAAGGCTTCTTCTTCGTGTAACAACAAAGCTCTGAAATCAGCAGATTTTAACTGCTCTAAATAAAGCGAATCAAAATTACAACGTGGAATATGTTCTTGAGCCTGACCTAGAAAAGGCAAACAAAAAATTAAAGCAAAACACCAGTAACGCATATCTTTATATAACTATTTAAAGAACAAAAATACAATTAATTTAGCTTGATATGCTAAATGTGAATATCCTCGTGAATAAAAGCTCCATTGAGCACAAATACTCAAAAGCTTTTTAACTACATTTGAATTTACACAGATCTTATCATGGCAAGAAAGAAGAAGAAAAATAAATACCCTCAACTTAGTATAAATTTTGAAAACAAAACAGCACAAGTCGTATTCGGGCTCTTGTTCTTATGTTTATCAACCCTATTCTTTCTAGCTTTTGTTTCCTTTCTTTTCAGCTGGAAAAAAGATTTCGACTTATTGCAATTAAATACCGTAGACTTACTGTTTAACACAGAAATTATAGTTCATAACTGGCTGGGGAAAATTGGAGCTGCTTTAGGGCAATTTTTCATCTATCAACAATTTGGTATTGCCTCATTTTTAATTCCATTTTTCTTGTTTATTTCGGGTTTACAGATCTTCACCAATCAACACATCATTAAGCTTAATCGCCTATTCCGAAACTCACTTTTTCTTTGTCTTTGGTTAACCACTTTTTTCGGTTTATATTTTAGTCAAACTACCATATTAAGTGGTTACAACGGCATCCTTGTTGCTACCTGGCTAATCAGTTTATTAGGTACTACGGGAACAAGTTTAATTTTAGGTTTTTCCATGCTTATATTCCTTGGGATCTATTACCGATGGACTCCAGAAAAAATTGGTGAATTCTTTAAGAAAAAAGAGGTGAATATCGACTCAATCACCCCTACTGAAGGCACCATTCCCGAAGCGGAAACATTCGAAGAACAAATTCAGGAAACGATAGACCTAAGCACAAAAAAAGAAAGCGAAACCATTAAAGACCCGGAAAACAACCTAGTTGAGGAAATGACCATTGAGCTTCCGAAGAAAAAAGAAGTCATATCTACTCCCGAAGAGGTTCAGATGGATGTAGAAGTTAAGGATGAAGAAATTTTAACGGATAAAGAAGTCAATAAAGCTTTGGAAGAATTTGGCGAATACGACCCAAAGCTGGACTTAGGTCGTTACAAACATCCTACCATAGACTTAATGATCGAATACCCGAACTCCCAAGTTACCGTAGATAAAGAAGAATTAGAAGCCAATAAAAACCAAATTGTAGAGACGCTAAACAACTACAAAATTGAGATCTCTAAAATTAAAGCTACGGTTGGACCAACGGTAACACTTTATGAAATTGTTCCAGCACCTGGAGTTCGAATCTCTAAAATTAAAGGCTTAGAAAATGACATTGCCCTAAGTTTAGCTGCTCTTGGAATACGTATTATTGCACCACTTCCGGGAAAAGGAACCATAGGTATTGAAGTGCCAAACAGCAAACCCAGCATTGTTTCTATGAAATCTATTTTAGCTTCAGAGAAATTTCAGCATGCTGACTACGAACTACCTATTGGACTGGGGAAAACAATTTCTAACGAAACCTTTGTTGCCGATCTGGCTAAAATGCCACACTTACTAATGGCCGGTGCTACCGGACAGGGTAAATCCGTAGGATTAAATGCCATATTAGCATCACTACTATACAAAAAACACCCCTCACAACTTAAATTTGTACTGGTAGACCCTAAAAAGGTAGAATTAACCCTTTACAATAAAATTGAGCGGCATTTCCTAGCTAAACTTCCCGATGCTGAAGAAGCCATTATTACCGACACAACCAAAGTAGTAAATACAGTAAACTCTTTATGTATTGAAATGGATGCACGCTACGATCTTCTTAAAAAAGCACATGTCCGTAACATCAAAGAATACAACCATAAATTCATAAATCGTAAGTTAAATCCGGAAAACGGACATCGCTATTTACCTTACATCGTTTTAGTAATTGATGAATTTGCCGACCTGATTATGACGGCAGGTAAAGAAATTGAAACCCCAATTGCACGTTTAGCCCAATTAGCCCGTGCCATAGGTATTCACTTAATTGTAGCAACTCAACGACCTACAACAAATATTATCACAGGTACCATTAAAGCGAACTTCCCTGCTCGTATTGCCTTTAGAGTAACTTCAGCTATCGATTCCAGAACGATCATGGATGCAACCGGAGCAAACCAATTAATTGGTCGTGGTGATATGTTAATCTCTGACGGTAACGAAATGACACGTTTACAATGTGCCTTTATAGATACCCCTGAAGTAGAAAAATTAACCGAATTTATCGGGAGTCAACAAGGCTATCCAATGGCATTTGAATTGCCGGAATTTGTGGGTGAAGAAGCAAAAGCTATCGGTGCCATAGATCTTAACGATAGAGATTCGCTATTCAGAGATGCAGCATCCGTCATTGTAATGCACCAACAAGGCTCTGCATCCTTATTACAGCGTAAACTTAAATTGGGTTACAACAGAGCCGGAAGAATTATCGACCAACTTGAAGCGGCCGGTATTATTGGTCCTTTTGAAGGTAGTAAGGCTCGCCAGGTTCTTATTCCTGATGAATATGCCCTGGAG
>JANXFM010000032.1 GCA_024959975.1 Flavobacteriales bacterium | reverse complement strand
GGGATTCCACTTCGTTCAGCAATCGCAAGACAGCAAGTTCGTAAGACAGCATTCAGGGATTAGGTTTCATTTTAAAATTATCAAATTATCACATTTTAAAATTGGGTTTTATTCCGTATATTTGCACACATTTTCTAATAAGGATAGCGGAAATAAAAATTTTATAAACTCTTTCACCTGATTTTAAAGCTATCCGTAGGTGAAATACAAAAAACTTTTTTCCATGTCAGAGGAGAAAGAAGAAATAAAAACAGAGGAAGTAGCAGCAGTAGCTACTCCGGAAGTAGCGGCAGCAGAAGCTCCTGTAGAAGAAGTAGTAGCAGAAGCTCCTGCGGAAGTAGAAGCAGCAGAAGCTCCAGCACAAGAATTTGATTGGGATGTTTATGCAGAAGGTGGTCTTGCCACGTACTCTAAAGAAGAGTACAGTGAGTATGAGACGATGTACAGTGCTACGCTTCCTGAAGAGAGTCAGGCAGGTGTTATTGATGGTACCATCCTTAATTTAACAGACCGTGAAGCGATTATTGAGATCGGTGGTAAGTCTGAAGGTGTGATCTCATTAAACGAATTCCGTTACAATCCTGACTTAGCGGTTGGTGATACAGTGGAAGTTTTAATAGATCAACAGGAAGATAAGACCGGACAATTGGTGTTATCTCATCGTAAAGCACGTTCGATCCGTTCTTGGGATCGTGTGAATTCTGCTCATGACAATGAAGAGATCGTTAATGGTTTTGTGAAATGTCGTACGAAAGGTGGTATGATCGTCGATGTATTTGGAATCGAGGCTTTCTTACCTGGTTCTCAAATTGATGTGAAGCCTATTCGTGATTACGATGTGTATGTAGGTAAAACTATGGAATTTAAAGTGGTGAAAATTAACCACGATTTCAAAAACGTAGTTGTATCTCACAAAGCACTTATCGAAGCTGATATTGAGTTACAGAAGAAAGAGATCATTGGTAAACTTGAAAAAGGTCAGGTACTTGAAGGTACCGTTAAGAACATTACTTCTTACGGTGTATTTATCGATCTTGGTGGAGTAGATGGTTTAGTTCATATTACGGACCTTTCTTGGAGCCGTATTAACCATCCTAATGAGATCGTTGAGTTAGATCAAAAGATCAATGTTGTAATCTTAGACTTCGATGAAGCTAAGACTAGAATACAATTAGGTTTGAAACAACTTTCTGCGCATCCTTGGGATGCACTTGATCAGGAGTTGAAAATTGGTGACCGTGTTAAAGGTAAAGTAGTTGTTTTAGCTGATTACGGTGCATTTATTGAAATCTTACCGGGTGTTGAAGGTTTGATCCATGTTTCTGAAATGTCGTGGTCTACGCACTTGAGATCTGCTCAGGATTTCATGAAAGTAGGTGTCGAAGTTGAAGCTGAGATCTTAACCCTTGATCGTGATGATCGTAAGATGTCTCTTGGTCTGAAGCAATTAACGACAGATCCATGGGCTGATATTACAGAAAAATACCCTGCGAAATCTAAGCATACAGGTATCGTTCGTAACTTTACCAACTTTGGTGTATTTGTTGAATTAGAAGAAGGTGTTGATGGTTTGGTTCACATTTCTGACCTTTCATGGACTAAGAAGGTGAAACATCCGTCTGAATTTACTTCTATTAGTGCAGAATTAGAGATCGTAGTTCTTGAGCTTGATACAGAGAATAGAAGATTATCATTGGGTCATAAGCAGGTTGAAGACAACCCTTGGGATACCTATGAAACGATTTTCGCTGAAGGTTCTGAACACGAAGGTGAAATAAATGAAGTGCATGATAAAGGTGCTACAGTACTCTTTAAAACTGAAGGTGTTGAAGGCTTTGTTCCTGGAAGACATTCAGAGAAAGAAGATGGTTCTAAATTGACAAAAGGTGAAACTGTTAAATTCAGAGTTCTTGAATTTAACAAAGGATCCAGAAAAATCATTTTATCTCATACCATTCTTTTCAAAGAGGCTTTAGCTGCTGAGAAAGCTGCAGAGAAAAAATCGACTGCTAAGGGTATGAAATCGGTTCAATCTAAAGTGGAGAAATCTACCTTAGGTGATATTGATGCTCTAGCTGAGTTGAAAGATAAACTTGAAAAAGGTGAGTAATTTTCTCATTTTGTAGATAATTAAAAGCCTTTCGAAATTCGAAAGGCTTTTTTTTAGCCCATAAGTAGGGATGATTTTAGAATAACATTAATATATTTGTTGCTATGGGTGAAAAAATAGTCTTTAATCATAAAGAGCTGGATCTAAGTGTAAACCGTTTGTGTTGGCAGTTAATCGAGAATCATAGTGATTTTTCGGATACGGTGTTGATCGGTCTGCAGCCCCGTGGTTTTAGACTGGCACAGAAAATCCATTTGAAATTAAAAGAGCTCACATCTATTTCAGATATTTCTTTAGGCTCTTTGGATATTACCTTTTTTAGAGATGATTTTAGAAGGCGTGAAGAGCCGATAGCTCCCAATCAAACAGATATTAACTTTTTGGTTGAGGGAAAAAATGTCATTTTCATTGATGATGTGCTTTACACCGGTAGAAGTATTAGAGCAGGAATGGATGCCATAAATTCTTTTGGCAGACCAAAGCAAATAGAACTGTTGGTTTTGATAGATCGAAGGTTTAGCAGAGAATTACCGATCGAACCTAAATATGTTGGTAAAACGGTTGATGCCATTGATACCGAAAAAGTAGTGGTAGAGTGGAATCAGGGTTTAGATCATAAAGGTCGGGTAAGTTTGATAAGAGAATAACTATGACGAGTTTAAGTGTTAACCATTTAGTTGGGATTAAAGAGCTGTCTAAAGAAGACATCGCATTGATCTTTCAGACGGCAGATAATTTTAAATCTGTAATTAACAGACCCATAAAAAAGGTACCTTCTCTTAGGGATATTACCATTGCGAATTTATTTTTTGAAAATTCTACGCGAACCCGATTGTCTTTTGAGTTGGCAGAAAAGCGTTTGTCAGCAGATATCGTTAATTTTTCTGCGGCTTCCTCCTCGGTAAAGAAAGGAGAAACACTTATTGATACCGTCAATAACATCTTAGCGATGAAAGTGGATATGGTGGTGATGCGCCATCCCAATCCCGGAGCAGCAAAATTCTTGTCAGAACATGTAGATTCTAAAATTGTAAATGCCGGTGATGGTGCACACGAACATCCAACACAAGCCTTGTTAGATTCTTACTCTATCAGAGAAAAGTTAGGCGCTGTAGAAGGTAAAAAAGTGGTTATTGTGGGTGATATTACACATTCCAGAGTGGCATTATCAAACATCTTTTGTTTGCAAAAACAAGGCGCTGAAGTGATGGTTTGCGGACCGGCAACCTTAATTCCGAAATACATTCATGAGTTGGGTGTAAAGGTAGAACACGATCTGCGCAAAGCACTTGAATGGTGTGATGTTGCCAATATGCTTAGAATTCAGCTGGAACGTATGGATGTGAACTATTTCCCTTCCTTAAGAGAATACACCATGTTGTATGGCTTGGATAAGAAGTTTTTAAACTCTTTATCCAAAAAGATCGTAGTAATGCATCCCGGCCCGATTAATCGAGGGATAGAAATTACGTCGGATGTGGCAGATAGCGATCAGTCGATTATTTTAGATCAGGTAGAAAACGGAGTTGCGGTTCGGATGGCAGTCATTTATCTCCTGGCCCAAAAAATTAAAAGAGAAGCGTAATGTCTTGGGCTATTAAAAAGGAAGATAAATACACAGTTTATAAGCCTGTAAATTTATCAGAGGAAGAATTAATACACGCTTTTGGACTTTTAGATCCTACCGATCATAAGATCGTGGATTGTAGTGAGGTTTGTTTCACTGAAGGTGTAAAGCAAGTAGTCTCAAGAAATTATGAGGCTCATTTAGAACAGCATAGATCTTTTGTTGTTGTCGTAGAAAGTAAAGAGGCTATGGAGGCTCTGGAAGAATTATTTATCGCTGTGCCTACGATTTCAGAAGCAATTGATTATATTTACATGGAAGAATTGGAACGGAATATTTAAAAATACAGTAATAAATATAAATAAATCATTAAATTTGTTTAAACAATTAGTAATAATTTTTAATTTTCTATGAAAAAAGTATTTACATTATCGTTTTTAGCACTCTTAACTTTTCAGGTTTCTTTTGGTCAAGATCAGGAACTTGGTTTTGAACCGCCTGAAGGAAGTACATTCAATGAAGATAGTTCTGTGGTAACACTGCCTGACGCAATATTGGATCAGGCGTACAATGAAACCATTAGATTTTATGCTTCAAATGAAGTGACCATAGATTTTGGTGGTACGGATTATGACTTATCTTTTGTATCCGCAGTGATTACCAGTGTATCTACTCCTTCGGGATTGGACTATTCCTGCAATGTTGAAAATTGTGTGTTTACACCAAATACCTGGGGAGAAGTAACGCTTTCCGGTACCCCTGACTCCGTAGCTACATATTCTTTAAATCTTACTGCCACAGTTACGGTAAATGCTGCTCCTTTAGGTGTCCCTATGGATGTTACTTTCCCGATACCTTACGATGGGTCCAATGCAATATTGAATAGCCAATTAGGGGATGATTATTCTGCAATTAACAGTTTGGTACCTGCCTTTGTTTTAAATGTGAAATCTAATGTTGCTATTGAGGAATTAAATGAAGCTTCTTTAAGTAATTTAGTGGTTGCACCAAATCCGGCTTCTACGGAAACTCGTTTTACATTTTACAGTCCAGATGCTAACGACTTGAATTTACAGGTGTTTAATCTTTTAGGAAACCTAATTCATACAGCGCAAATTAGAACTGCAGCTGCATCTGAACAAACGATAAACTTAAACACTTCATCGTTCAATAATGGAGTGTATTTGTACAAGCTAACAAGTGCAGAAAATAAATTTACAGGACGTTTGATCGTTAATAAATAAGAATTTCACTAACTTGATAAAAGCTACTTTATGTAGCTTTTTTTTTGGAGTAATTTTTGTCAGATTTATTTAAAATTCTTGTCATGAAAAAGACCCTCTCCATCATCGTGTTGTTTGTTTTTATTCAGGTCAACGGCCAAAATAATAGCCTTCCATACGATAATACCAGTGTGATAAAGCTGGAGTCCCTGACCCCGGAAATGGAGACTGCACTTACTATTTATGATGTTACTTATTTGTCTTGTAGAAGTCATTCGGCCTCGCCGGAGTTGATTGTAAATGAAGAGGCGAAGCGTTGGCTAAACACAAATGGTGTTGCTTATGAAATATTGGTAGATGATCTAAAGCAAAAGATCGATCAGGAGTATGAATACATGAGGTCGATGCGCCCTCAAAGAGATGGAGCGGATTGGTATGCGATCTATCGTACTTACGACGAAGTTCAGGATAAACTGGCTGAAATTGCCGGTAACTCAACAATAGCCACGATCATAGATTTAGGCGATTCTTACGAAAATAGGTCGATTAAAGGAATTAAACTGAGTACGGGTGGAACAAATAAACCGGCTGTATTTTTTAATGGTTGTCAGCATGCAAGAGAGTGGGTCACTGTAATGGCTACTACCTATTTGGTCGATCAGCTGGCGCAAAATTACGTGGATGATGAGCTTACCCGAAGCCTGTTAGAAATGGTTGATGTGTATGTTGTTCCCATTGTTAATCCGGATGGTTATGTGTATTCGCACACGACAGATCGTTATTGGAGAAAAAACAGACAAATCAATCCGGGTTCTTCCTATGTAGGAACAGATCTTAATAGAAACTGGGATATTGATTGGAACGGTGGAGCGAGTACCAGTACCTTGCCTTCTTCTGATATTTATGTGGGTACGGCTCCATTTTCTGCTCCGGAAACTCAAGTGCTTAAAAATTACATGGAATCGATCCCAAACCTTCGAGGCCATCTCGACATACATTCGTATTCAGCATTAGTGTTAGGTCCCTGGGGCTATACCAATAATCCAACGCCCGATCATGAGCAGGTTGTTACTCTTGGAAATGCAATGAATGACGCGATTACCAATACGCATGACTATCCTTTTACATTCGGTATCGGTGATGCCAACGGAAGTATTTATCTAGCCAGTGGTACCATGCCGGATTGGTCTTACGATGGATTGGGGGCTTTAGGTTTTACCTACGAGTTAAGACCTGATTCCTGGACTGGTGGAGGTTTTGAACTTCCTGAATCACAAATACTTGATGCTTCTGAAGAGAATTACAATGGAGCTATGGAGATGATTATTTGGGCAGCGGATATTCAATTGGGGTGTACAGATCCAACAGCTTCAAACTACGATCCTGAAGCTACTACAGATGACGGGTCTTGTGACGTAAATTCTTCAGATGGATCCCAAACGATCGCTCTACCTCAGGGTTGGTACATTTTCTCCACATATGTACATCCCGAGAGCCCTTCAATGGAACAGTTGTTAGCTCCTGTTGTTCATTCACTGATCATCGCTAAAAATGGTGCGGGCTTAGCCTATTTACCGGATTGGGATTTTAATGGAATTGGCAACCTGGTCGATGGGCAGGCTTATCAGGTGAAGCTTAGTTCTGCCGGTGATCTGGACATAACGGGAACTAAAATAATGCCTGAGACTTTTGTGATGAATTTAGATGAAGGTTGGAATATGTTTGCTTACCTAAGAGATTCCTCAGGTGATCTGACAGAAATGCTGGCTTCCATTCATGATCAAATTCATATTGTTAAAACCTTTGACGGACTTGCGTATTTGCCGGACTGGGATTTTAACGGTATTGGAAATTTGGAACCCGGTAAAGGATATCAGATTAAGCTGAGTACTGCAGTGAGCTTTAGTTATCCGGAAAATTAATCATATTTATTTGCAGAATTCATAGCTTCTCATTTGTTTGGGAGGCTATTTTTTTACCTTTGATCTTCAAATTAAGAATGGATTTCACGTATGAGTTTTGAGGTAAATATTTTGGGCTGTGGATCAGCATTGCTCACGTCTTTGAGAAATCAATCGGCACAAGTGGTACAAGTGCAGAACCGTCATTTTCTGATCGATTGTGGGGAAGGAACTCAGGTTCAGCTTCGCAATCATAAAATACGAATGCAAAATATTAACCATATTTTTATCTCGCACCTTCATGGCGATCATTATTTTGGCTTACCGGGATTGCTTTCTACCTTTCATTTATTAGGGAGAGAAAAAGAAATTCATCTTTACGGTCCGGCTGAGTTAAAAAATTTGATTTATAGCCTTTTAAAAGCATCGAATACGTATTTAAAATATGACTTGCATTTTCATGCACTGAATTTTAAAAGCTCCGAACTTTTGTTTGAAGATAAAAGGGTAGAGGTGCATTCATTTCCCATGCGACATAGTGTTGACACTTGTGGTTTTGTCATCAAAGAAAAGGTTAAACCACGTAAGATCAACCGAAAAGCAACAGATGCTTATGAGGTTCCGGTTTATGAACTTAATAAAATTAAGGATGGAGCTGATTATGTTAGGGAAGATGGCAGTGTGGTAGAGAATTCCAGGTTAACTTTCGACCCGGACGCACCTGTTGCCTATGCGTATTGTTCTGATACTTCGTATTATCCTCAAATTTGTGAGAGCATTCAGGGTGTGGACCTGCTCTATCATGAGGCTACTTTTGGGAAGGATATGGAAAAATTAGCGAAGCAAACGAAACATTCTACTGCAGAACAGGCAGCATTAATAGCAAAGCAAGCCAGCGTAAAGCAGCTTATTTTAGGTCATTATTCAGCGAGGTACACCGATTTGAATGTGCTTTTAGATGAGGCAAAGTCGGTATTTGAGAACACCATTTTGGCCGACGATGGAATGAAGATCAGTTTGTAATATTTTCTTTGAGATATTCCATAATTGCAATTTGTTCTTCCGGACTGAAGAAGGTGGTTTCAGGGTCTCTTCGAAACCAGGTCATTTGCCTTTTAGCATACCTGCGTGTATTCTTTTTAATTTCATTTAGGGCTGTTTCCAAATCCCATTCTCCGTCAAAGTAGGCGAATAGTTCTTTGTAGCCTACGGTTTGTAGTGCATTACAGTTTTTGTATTTGTACAGGCCTTCGGCTTCTTCCAGCAAACCTTCTGCCATCATCATATCTACCCTTTGGTTGATGCGTTGGTACAAAATTTCCCGATCTCTGTTGAGAATAATCTTAATGGTTTTGAATTTTCTCTTTTTTTCCTGTTGTTTTCGAAAGGAAGAAAAAGGTTTGCCCGATGTTATGCAAACTTCCAAAGCTCTGATCATTCGATGTGGATTTGACCTGTCAACAACTTTGTGGTAATCAGGATCGAGTTGAATGAGTTGTTGTTCCAGACTTTCAATTCCTTCGTTTTGCAAGCGCGAATTTAATTCCTCACGTATCTCGTTTGGAATCTTAGGAAAATCATCCAAACCTTTGCAAACAGCATCAACATACAAACCAGAGCCACCCACCATAACAATCACATCCTTTTCTTTGTGGAGCTCCTCAATTTTGGCAAGTGCATCTCTTTCAAATTGTCCTACAGAATAGGTTTCTTCAATGCTTAAATTCTGAATAAAATGGTGTTTTACCTGCGCCAGTTCATCAGTGCCCGGAACGGCAGTACCGATTTTCATTTCTTTATAAAATTGTCGTGAATCGCAAGAAATGATATCCGTGTTGTAGTGTTTTGCTATGGATAGCGATAAGTCCGTTTTTCCAATTGCCGTAGGACCTGCAATAACAATAAGATATTTTTCCATCAGCTAAGAAATTTAAATGGTTTCTTAATGAGGAGTAATTTAGAGTTGTATTGAGGGCAACGTAGAGTCAGGGTCTGAATTTCCTTCATTAATTATTCATATTGATCAAAGTCATCGAATCCTTCAAAAATGTCGTCGTCAAACAGCCCACCTTCATTAGGAACATTACTTTGATCCTCATGACTTTCAAATTGGAGATCTTCTCTTTCTCCGGGCATGATTCCTTCAGAGTAAATCAGACGCGGGTAGGATTCGCCCGATTTAGGTTCGTTAATCTCCATCAACTCAACATAAAAAGTCCACATGTTAAGGAAGTCGAAAATGTAGAGCAGTTTATCTCCTACATCTGTACACATCTGTTCCAGACTCCAATCAGACATCAGAAAAGCTTTTTCATCTACGGCAAAAAGGCTGATCTCATCGCCTTGATTCCAGTGTTCATCACTTTTGTAGAAGGAGGCCATTTCGCCTGTATCTAAGGCAAAGGCCTGAACGATACTGTTGTGAAAGTCTTCGAATGTATCTTCACTTGATATTTCGATGTCTCTGTAAATGTCTGCTTGTTTAAAATCAAGAATAACGCGAAAACCGTAAATGGTCATGTGGTTTTTTTTATAAATATACGAATCATTTTAGTGCTTCTCCAAACCTAATTCCTTTGCTTTTTCAAGCATGAAATTGTAAGCTTGCTCATAATCGTTGGGGATAATACCATCGAGAATGGCTTCCCGAATTTGGTTTTTTATGTTACCCACGATCTTACAGGGTTTTAAATTGTAGGTGTCCATGATAAGTTCTCCGGAAATGGGGGGTTGCCAATTGCGAATATGGTCACGATCCTCAATATCTTTTAATTTCTGTCTGACAATCTTAAAGTTGTTCAGAAAGCGTTTTACCTTTTCTTCGTTTTTTGAGGTGATGTCTGCTTCACACAAGAGCATTAGATCATCAAGATCATCCCCTGCATCAAATAATAGTCTTCGGATTGCAGAGTCGCTAACAACATCTTTTGATAAGACAATAGGACGCAAATGAAGTAGTACGAGTTTTTGTACGTATTTCATTTTGTCGTTGAGAGGTAACTTTAATCGTTTAAAAATCTTAGGAACCATTTTAGATCCTAAAAATTCATGTCCGTGAAAGGTCCATCCATGTCCGTTTTCAAAACGTTTTGTATCAGGCTTGGCAATGTCGTGAAGTAAAGCCGCCCAACGCAACCATAGATCATCTGTGTTTTTAGAAAGATTTTCTAAAACTTCTAAGGTGTGATAGAAATTGTCTTTGTGTTTTTTTCCTTTAACAACTTCAACGCCGTGAAGTGCAACAAATTCAGGGAAGAATTGATGCAGAAGTTTGGTGTTGAACAGAATCTTAAAACCTTTGGAAGGTGTTTTGGAAAGAATGATCTTATTTAATTCATCAATAATCCTTTCCTGAGAGATGATCTCTAAGCGTTTGGCGTTTCGCTCCAATGCGTCCAGCGATTCTTTTTCAATGGTAAAGTCCAGCTGCGTGGAAAAACGCACAGCTCTCATCATTCGTAGTGGATCGTCTGAATAGGTGATGTCCGGATCTAAAGGGGTTCTTATAATCCCATTTTCTAGATCGTTTACGCCACCAAAAGGGTCGAGTAATTCGCCAAAACGTTCTTTGTTTAAGCAAAGTGCTAAAGTGTTAATGGTAAAGTCTCGTCGGTTTTGATCGTCTTCTAAGGTGCCGTTTTCAACCGTAGGCTTTCTGGAGTCTTTGCGGTACGACTCTTTACGAGCACCCACAAATTCGAGCTCCAGGTCTTTATGTTGTACCATGGCTGTGCCAAAGTTTTTGAAGATCTGTACCTGTGGTTTTCCGTGTAATTTTTGAGCAACCTTTTTTGCTAATTCAATACCACTACCCACACAAACAACGTCTATGTCTTTGGGTTCCTTTCGCTTAAGAATAACATCGCGTACGTATCCGCCTATCACATAGGTTTCTAAGCCTAATTCATCAGCGCATTCTGAAATGCATTTAAATACTTTATGTTGTAGGTGTTCTTTCAATTTACTTTCTTATGATCTTGATTAAACCCGTATTGTCTAATTTGATAATCATGGAGCTTTGCTTTTGCTCGGACTCATTTCGGCGTAAATTTACAATATGATCTACAGAATTCTTAATTTGTTCACTAATCTCTGCAAAGCAATTTGCTTGTTTTTCTCCTGAGATGTTGGCAGATGTCGAAATAATCGGCTGATTCAGGCTCCTGATCAACTCTTTGCAGAATTTATCTTTTACCACGCGAATGCCTAAACTATTGTCGGAATTTACAGCACTTTCAGCGATGCCCACAGGCTTGTCGTAGATTATGGTAACCGGTTTTTCGCTAAAATCGATCAAATCCCAGGCCATTACCGGAACTTTCTCTACCGTTCTTTCCAGCCGAACATCACTATCAACTAATGCAATTAAGCTTTTGCTATCACTGCGTTTTTTGATGTCGAATACACGCTTAACAGCCTCCTCGTTCGTGGCATCACATCCGATTCCCCAGATGGTGTCGGTAGGGTATAAGATAACTCCTCCGGCTTTTAGAACGTCTACTGCTTTTTGTATTTCCTCACGCATTATTTGTACATCTTATTTATTTTATACCTTCTTAAAAAAGAGAGGCTTCTTTTTTCGGGAACTCCATTTTGTTGAATGTGTTTTTCTACCGCCCGGACCATTCTGAGAGAAGAATTTCCATCTTGATAAGGATGGTAATCGGCAATGATTTGCGCTCTTTGATCGGCATATGGGTCTTGTTCCAAATTGCTTTCTACTTTTTCTGTCAGTTGTTTAAGGTCGCAAATATTTTCCCAAGCATCTTTAGGGCTTCGTGCATTAAAAGTAATGACGGGTTTATTTAGTAATAAAAACTCGTAAACGACAGAGGATGTGTCGCTGATCATGAGATCCGATACAATCAGGTATTTAAGAATATTACGATCTTCTACAAATAGGATGTTATCGTATTTATCTGCAACAGACTTGTAATTGTTTATGATCTCTTTAGCCATCAAATCGTGAAATTTAATGAGTAC
This sequence comes from Flavobacteriales bacterium, assembly GCA_024959975.1. Classification (GTDB taxonomy): domain Bacteria; phylum Bacteroidota; class Bacteroidia; order Flavobacteriales; family UBA7430; genus JANXFM01. Next base: position 9,326 of record JANXFM010000032.1, on the reverse strand, counting down.
TAAGTGTTTTTTATTTGAAGCGATCGCCTCAATCTCTGATCTCAAAAAGGGAGCTGATGTAAGCGATGGCGAAAAGGTAGGCGCATAAAGAATGATCTTATCAACCTTGTGCTTTGATTGTAAGGCTTTTTTGTCGGCGTCAAATTGGAGCAGGTTTTTACCATAAACATCCAGTTTAGACCAACCTGTTTCTGCCACCTCAAAATTTTTATGCTTTTTACTTAATTCAATAAACTTACGGGTAAAATAAGGCCCCTGGGTTAAGTACAGATCAAAGTAATGACGAATTCTAAAATGTCCTTTTTTTTCTCCGGCCAGTCCGTGAAATACCTGAACTTTTAATCCTCTGAGAAAGTGTGGCACTTCATTGCCGGGGACTAAAATAGCATCGCTTTTGTATTCTTTGAGATCCTTGATGTCACTGGTGTGAACTTCTTCTGTAAAAGGGAATTCTGAGCATACCTTTTCTGATACATACCACAGGAAGTCGTAGCCCTTTTGTTTCAGCACATCTCTTAGGGGTGCTAAAATGCCGAAGGCATACGGGTTTTCACAAAAGAGAATGAACTTCATTGGTATGTTTAAAATAGGTTTTTAGCGTTTTCCAGATCCTCTTTGAAGTCAACTTCAATACAATCGTATTTAGAAATATCGAGGGCTTTAATTTTCACACCTTCGTCTCGGATAGCAAGTTCCAAACCTTTTTCGAAGTAATCTTGTTGCCCACAGTCTTCCAGCTTTGCAACAAAAGCATCGATGTCGTTTGATGAGATAAAGTTAATTCCTACAGCTTCACCCAATCCGTTTTTCACCTCTTTAGAAAGTTCATGAACATAACCGTCTTTTAAGGTGTATTTAACTTCTTCATCGGCAACTCTGGATGTGTTTACAGAGATAAATGAGTTGTTTGCTTCGATATCGGCTTTGAGTACATCAAAAAGTTTATCGTCAAAAACGACGTCTCCGTTAAGCCAAAGCACAGATTTGTTTTTGTGTTTTTTTAAAGCTTTTAACAAGCTTTTGGAGGTGTTCGTTCTATCAAAAAATTGGTTGTAAACGTAAGATACATCAGGGAAGCGTTCCATGATTAGGTCTTTTTTGAAGCCCACAACAATGTTTACGTCATTGATGTCGAAATGTTTTGAAATAGCACTTAGTTGTCTGTGCATAATACTCTTTCCATCGCTTAGTGGGGTAAGAGGTTTTGGGAATGGATTTCCTAAACGAGAGCCAATTCCGGCCGCAAGAATGATGATTTTCATGGAGTTCGTTATTTAAGCCCTTTGTTAATGAGCCAAAGTTTTATGTATCGTGTAAAAATGGTATATGCGTAAAAGCTTGCAATAAAAAATCCGGGGAAGCCGTCTAAAAATCCTCTTTTAAAAAAGTAGTGATTTACAAATCTGTAAGCCGGTTTTGCAAAAAGTAGATAAGGGGTGACTTTTTTGTTTTTTGCTGCCAGCATTTGAGCTTGTAGTTGAGCAACCTTATTTTTTTTATTGATAAAATTATCAAAATCTTTGTAGGTATGGTGTTCTAGTTTTGTTTTAAGGTAACTTATCTTTTTAGATGTTGTTATTTCCTCATGAACTAATTTGCCATTGTACTTACAGAAATCACGTTCGATAAGTCGAATAACTTTATCGTTTTGCCATCCACTGTATTTAATTTCTCTGCCAAGTAAGTAATTTCTTCGGTAAACCCAATAAGCACTAGCTTTAGGTTTAGCACTTAATACGGTCTGAATTTCGTTTTTTAAGTCCGCACCAATGCGCTCATCAGCATCTAATAATACGATCCATTTGTGAGTGGCATTTTCAATGGCATAATTTTTCTGGCTGGAAAAGTCGTCGAATACCCTTTGTAAAATACGAACTTCATATTTTTCGGCTATAGCAATAGTATGATCTGTGCTAAAAGAATCGATTATGATAATTTCGTCAGCAAATGATACGGATCGTATGGCCGCTTCAATATTTATTTCTTCGTTGTATGTCGGTATGATAGCCGATAATTTTTGCATAGCCTGTGTTTTATTTCCCATGGCAATTGCAAAAATATGATTTTTATAGGTATTCATGACTCCGATAGAGATTTTCTATCGGCTTATAAATTCGGTGCATAACAATTTCTATCTGGTGTATAAAATTGTATTTTTGCTACGAAAAATAACTCAACTTCAAAATGCTTAGATTGAACCCCAAGAATATTGGAAAAGCACGTAAAATGCTTTTTTGTTCTACAAATTTTTTGGATAAATACGGAATTAAGTACTTTTTGGAGGGTGGAACATTGTTGGGGATTGTTCGTGATGGTGATCTACTTCCCTGGGATCACGATGTGGACATTTCTATTGATTACGCTGATGCTGAAAAGTTTGATAAGTTACGTTGGAGGTTTTATTTAAAAGGTTACAGAGTTACCTGTCGTAGAGGGGTACAATCTTACGGTCCTATTAAGTCAAATGATTATCGTATTTTTAAAGTGAAGCCATTGGGTTTATCTTTTTTAAAGATGTTTTATCCAACTTTGGTAGATAAAATGGTCGTGTTAGATATTTTTGTCAAAAAGGATGATCATACACATACGTATTGGCAATCTATGGAGAAAATCCTTCGAGTTGATAAATCTCATTACCAATCACAAGAACTTGTTGAATTGAACGGGCATAAACTGACCGCTCCATACAATTATAAAGATTACCTGACTGCAAAGTATGGAGATTGGACTATTCCTGTTAAGGAATGGCTTTGCAAAGAAGATGAAAAAGCAATAGTGAGGTAGCAGACTAAACTGCTACGCTATGATCTCTTAAAGCATTGTTCAAAGAAGTTTTCTTGTCGGTGCTTTCTTTTCTTTTACCAATAATCAATGCACATGGAACCTGGTAGTCTCCTGCCTTGAAAGATTTTGTGTAGGTTCCCGGAATTACGACAGAACGCGAAGGTACATGCCCTCTGTATTCTACGGGCTCATCACCACTCACGTCAATAATTTTCGTTGAACCGGTTAATACCACATTTGCACCAAGTACGGCTTCTTTTTCTACATGTACTCCTTCAACAATGATACATCTGGATCCTATAAAAGCATTGTCCTCAATAATTACCGGAGCTGCTTGAAGGGGCTCTAAAACGCCACCGATTCCTACACCACCACTTAGGTGAACGTTTTTTCCAATTTGAGCACAAGATCCTACAGTGGCCCATGTATCTACCATAGTTCCGGAATCTACATTTGCACCAATATTAATGTATGAAGGCATCATAATAACACCCGGAGCAATAAAAGCTCCATAACGAGCTACGGCATGTGGTACAACACGAACACCAAGATCGGCATAGTTTTTTTTCAATTCCATTTTATCGTGGAATTCAAAAGGACCTACTTCAATGGTTTTCATTCCCTGAATAGGGAAGTACATGACAACGGCCTTTTTTACCCACTCATTAACCTGCCAGCCATCTTCAGTAGGTTCAGCAGTTCTTAATCGACCTTTATCGAGGTGCTCTATAACTTCGCGGATTGCATTTTGGGTAGAAGTTTCTTTTAGTAGACTTCTGTCGTCCCAGGCTTTTTCTATGGTGCTTTGTAGGTTGTGCATATGATAATTCGTAATTCTTGTCTGCGATAAATTAAAGCGCAAAAATAAGAATTTATAGATGCCCGAGGTAGTTATTGTAGAATAAAAAGGTTTGAAATAAAACTGGCAGCCGAGGCTGCCAGAATAATTTGGGTTAAGAGATCTGAATCTCCCTTTTGGGGTTACCACTTGCATCTTCCTTTTTAGGAAGTGTTACATTTAGTAAACCATCGGAACAAGTTGCACAAACTTCTGTTTCCACAACGGAGTTTGGAAGAATAAAGGAGCGACTACAGTTGTTGTAGTTGAACTCTCTTTTTGTGTAGCGTTCTTCTTCACTTAAACCGAACCTTGTGCAGTTAGAACTGACCGTTAACAAGTGGTCATTAATTTCTATGCACAAATCACTTTTAGCCATTCCCGGAACTGCCATTTCAATAGTAAACTCAAGGTGAGTTTCTTTGATGTTAGCTACAGGAACTTTCCCATAAATCGATTCGCTGCCGGTGTTGTATTCCTCGCGAATGTTTGGAGACCATTGGTCGATGTCGAATAACTCCGACACTGCTGAATAACTTACAGGATTCAGCCCATTTTTACTTTTTTTTGATGTGGTGTACATTTTTTAGAGTTTAATAGGTTAGTATAATATTTAAATAAAAGTTTGATTGAAGATAGTAAAAATTACTTATAAAACATACATTTTACTTATTTAAATCTCTGACTTAAAGTTAGTTATGTGTTTATTTGTGTTAGATGTGGTTGAAGTAAAACTGGCAGCCGAGGCTGCCAGAATAATTTGGATTAAGAGATCTGAATTTCCCTTTTGGGATTAGCACTTGCTTCTTCATTTTTAGGAAGTGTTACAGTTAGTAAACCCTCAGAACAAGTTGCATAAACTTCTGTTTCTACAACAGAGTTCGGTAGAATAAAAGAGCGACCACAGTTGTTGTAGTTGAATTCTCTTTTTGTGTAGCGTTCTTCTTCACTTAAACCGAACCTTGTGCAGGTAGAGCTGACCATTAACAGATGGTCATTAATTTCTATGCACAGATCACTTTTAGCCAATCCCGGAACTGCCATTTCAATAGTAAACTCAAGGTGAGTTTCTTTGATGTTAGCTGCAGGAACTTTCCCATAAATCGATTCGCTGCCGGCGTTGTATCCCTCGCGAATGTTTGGAGACCATTGGTCGATGTCGAACAATTCCGAAACTGCTGAGTAACTGACCGGACTCGAACCAATTTTACTTTTTTTTGTGGTGGTGTACATTTTTTTGGAGTTTAGGTTAGTAAGTCGATGAAAAAAGTACATTGAAGTTAATGAAAATTATTCAAAAAACACAGATTTTACCCACATAAGTCGCTGGTTTAAAGTTAGTTATGTGTTTTACTTAGACTAAGTATGGTTGAAATAAAACTGGCAGCCTAGGCTGCCAGAATAATTTGGTTAAGAGATCTGAATTTCCCTTTTGGTATCACCAATTTCATCATCCTTTTTAGGAAGTGTTACAGTGAGTAAACCATCATAACAAGTTGCATAAACTTCTGTTTCTACAACAGAGCCCGGCAGAATAAAAGAGCGACCACAGTTGTTGTAGTTGAATTCTCTTTTTGTGTAGCGTTCTTCTTCACTTAAACCGAACCTTGTGCAGGTAGAACTGACCGTTATCAGGTGGTCATTAATTTCTATGCACAAATCACTTTTAGCCATTCCCGGAACTGCCATTTCAATAATAAAATCAAAGTGAGTTTCTATGATGTTAGCTGCAGGAATTTTCCCATAAATCGATTCGCTGCCGGCGTTGTATCCCTCGCGAATTTTTGGAGACCATTGGTCGATGTCGAACAATTCCGACACTGCTGAATAACTGACCGGACTCGAACCATTTTTACTTTTTTTTGTGGTGGTGTACATTTTTTTGGAGTTTAATTGGTTAGTATTACATTTAAAAAATGATTTATTGAAGATAGTGAAAGTTATTCGAAAAAGATGTTTTTTTACTATTTAAGTTACTGGCTTAAAGCTTGTTAGGTTTTGGTGCATTTCCATTCCGATGAATGATAGGTCACCAAAATAATGCGCTGTTCTACGTTTTTAAGTCTTAAATAAATCCGAGTATTTTTGTGCTATGAAAACTCATCTGTTAACTGTATCACGACTTCCTGAACGCATACGAATCTTAGATTACATGCTTGTGCACCTATCTTCGGTGTTGCCATCGAGAAGTGCAGTGAAAAAAGCGTTCAAAAAAGAGTTGATCTTGTTGAATGCTGAACTTGCTAAAACCGGCGATTGGCTCTCGGAAGGTGATCTGATAGAGATAAAAGATGATCCAAAAGATAAAATCAACGTATTTCCATTAGATCTTGAGATCCTTTTTGAGGATGAGTTTATGGCGGTTATTCATAAGCCTGCCGGATTTTCTGTAAGTGGTAATTATTATAAGACGATACAAAATGCCTTGCCTTACAATCTTTCCATTTCGAATGAAGAAGATGCTCTGGCTATTCCCAGGCCTGTTCACAGACTAGATAAGTTAACTTCAGGAGTGCTTTTAATTGCCAAAACAAGAAGGGCACAAATAGCTTTGGGAAGACAATTTGAAGAACAGGAGGTATTCAAAACATACTTTGCCATAGTAAAAGGAAAACTTCATACTGAAGGCCTTATTGATTCGTCCATTGAAAATCAGGAAGCCCTTACTTTTTATAAAAGTATTCGCGTAGAAAGATCATTGTCTTATGGTCATGTAAGCTTAGTACAACTTCATCCTAAAACTGGCCGTACGCATCAGTTGAGAATTCATTTGGCAGAAAATGGGCATCCCATTATTGGAGATTACGTGCACGACCCCCAAAAAGTACTCAAAGGAAAAGGTTTGTTTCTGAGTGCTTGCAAATTAGAATTTAAGCACCCCATCAGCTTGAGGAATATGTCTTTTGAAATTTCTCCGCCATCAAAATATGATTCACTCTTAGAACGTGAACTACGCAGATGGAAGAAGTTTAATTAGGGATGAGGGATGAGTTGTCAATTCCTAATACTTATTACCTAGTACCTAGTACCTAATACCTAGTGATGAGTGATCAGTTTTCTCCCGATAACTATTGGGATGGCAATCCCTCATCCCTCAGCGGTTAGCTTTCAGTAGTCAGTTTTCATAGCCCCAATGGGGCGTAACTACATAAGCCCCGCATGTGCGGGGCTGCGGGATAGAATACCAACGAGACTCTAAACCCCGAAGGGGTGAAACTAAAAAAGTTGATAACAAAAAAAAATGTCACTCTTCCGAAACAATCGGTATAGAGCAACATGTTTTTTAAAATTATACAGATAGAAAGCTTATGCAAGCACTTCTTTCATCTTAGATCCTAAGTCTGCTGGGGAAGCCACAACGTGGATACCACATTCAGACATAATTTTCATTTTAGCTTCAGCAGTATCATCATCACCACCAACAATAGCACCGGCATGTCCCATTGTTCTACCTTTAGGGGCAGTTTGTCCGGCGATAAAACCAACAACCGGCTTGGTGCCATGTTCTTTGATCCATCTGGCAGCATCAGCTTCCATAGTACCTCCAATCTCACCAATCATGATGATCCCTTCGGTATCAGAGTCGTTCATAAGTAATTCAACGGCCTCTTTGGTTGTTGTTCCGATAATCGGGTCACCACCAATACCAATAGCTGTAGTAATTCCTAAACCGGCTTTAACAACCTGGTCAGCAGCTTCATAAGTTAATGTTCCCGATTTAGAAACAACACCTACTTTTCCGGTTTTGAAAACGAATCCCGGCATGATACCACATTTAGCACCATCAGGCGTAATAACACCCGGACAGTTTGGACCAATCAAACGACAGTTTTTATCGCTGATGTAGTTTTTAACTGCAGACATATCTTTTGTAGGAACACCTTCTGTAATACAGATGATGATCTTAATTCCGGCATCGGCAGCTTCCATAATGGCATCGGCAGCAAATGCAGGTGGAACAAAAATGATCGTTGTATCCGCTTGTGCTTTTTCAACAGCTTCGGCAACGGTGTTAAACACAGGACGGTCTAAGTGGGATTGCCCACCTTTACCCGGAGTTACACCTCCAACTAGGTTGGTTCCGTATTCAATCATTTGAGAGGCATGGAATGTACCCTCTTTACCTGTAAACCCCTGAACGATCACACGGGAATCTTTATTTACTAATACGCTCATTTGTTGTCTTTTTTGTATGCGAAAATTTTCGTTGCGAAAGTAGGACAATCTACTAGAATTATCAAGGAAAATAAAAAAGAATTCAGGAGTCAGGATTCAGGATTCAGTAGGTGGGTGTTTAGAATGTAATGGAATCATTATTAATTAATCATCATTAATTAGTCATTAGTCATTAGTCATCATTAATTAGTTTCCTATTTTTGTTCAAATTTGTTTTGATGAAGAAAGACAATATATGTGCATTGGCAACAGCTTCGGGTATGGGAGCTATAGCTATTATCAGGGTTTCGGGTCCGGATGCCATTGCTATTTGCGATCCCCTTTTCAAATCTGTGAAAACGGGGAAGCGTCTTTTGGAACAAAAAAGCCATACTGTTCACCTGGGTACTTTTATGGACGAAGGACACCTAATCGATGAGGTACTTGTATCCATTTTTAAAGGACCAAATTCTTACACCGGCGAAAATGTTGTGGAAATATCCTGTCACGGCTCTACATTTATTCAGCAGCAGATACTTCAAACCCTTATAAAAAAAGGTTGCCGTACTGCCGAGCCCGGGGAGTTTACCTTCCGTGCTTTTATGAATGGCAAGATGGATCTTTCACAGGCGGAAGCAGTAGCCGACCTGATCTCTTCATCCAATGAAAAATCTCATGACCTGGCCTTATCACAAATGCGTGGAGGCTTTTCTTCAGAAATCCAAACCTTGCGACAAGAGCTGATCAAGTTTGCTTCTTTAATAGAACTGGAATTAGATTTTAGTACCGAAGATGTGGAGTTTGCTGATCGAAGTCAGTTGCAAGGACTTTTAAATCGACTCAAGCAGGTTTTACGAAGGCTTATTGATTCTTTTGCTTTGGGGAATGTGTTGAAAAACGGAATTCCTGTAGCCATCGTAGGAGAGCCCAATGTGGGGAAATCTACCTTGCTAAACGCTTTACTCAATGAAGATCGCGCTATTGTTTCTGAAATAGCCGGTACCACCCGCGATACGATAGAAGATGAAATAGTCATTGAGGGAATGAGCTTCCGTTTTATTGATACGGCCGGTATCCGTGATACCAAAGACACAATTGAAAGTATCGGTATTGAAAAGACCTTTGAAAAAATTAAGCAGGCCAAGGTGGTGCTTTATCTTTTTGATGCCGCTACAGCGAGTACGAAGAAAGTACATGAGGAAATGAAAAAGCTCGAAGCTCATACTGATGGAAAGCAATTAATCGCCCTTGCCAATAAAGTGGATCAGGGAGATGCTACTCAGATCGAAGCGACCTTTGGTGATATTGATAACATCCTTTTCATTTCGGCGAAACAAAAAGAAAATGTGGAGCGTTTAAAAACTTTGTTAACCCAAAAAGTGAAGCAGGGAATTTTGAGTAATGATGATGTGATTGTTTCTAATTCACGTCATTTTGAGGCTTTATCCAATGCTTTGGCACACGTCGTACAGGTGCAAGATGGTTTGGAGACGGGTATTTCCGGTGACCTTCTGGCCATGGACATTCGTCAGGCTCTGTACCATCTAGG
>JANXFM010000110.1 GCA_024959975.1 Flavobacteriales bacterium | reverse complement strand
AATCCTTCATTATTTAAGGTGTCTAATACCGAACCGGTAACTGTAAATTCGGGACGCTTACCATCTTTATCTTGAGCCATCATTAAAGCTGGAATAAACAAAAGGAGGAGTAGGTATTTTTTCATGTGATAAAACTTTCAACAAAAGTACTTAAAGTTCATCAAGTACTTAAAGTTTATCGAGTAGTTAAAATAGTATCTTTGCGCTATGTTACAACAAGTAAAAGAATTGGTGCTAAAAGATATTCGTCTAAACTGGCGCGAGCGTTATGCTTTGTACAGTATGCTGCTTTATGTACTTAGTACCAGTTACGTTGCCTATTTAAGTTTTGAAGGGGTCATAAACGAAAGTTCGTGGGTAGCATTGTTCTGGATTATTGTCCTTTTTGCCGCAATGAACGCTAGTTTACAAAGTTTTAAACGAGAATTAAATTACCAGGCTCTTTTCTTTTACACACTTGCAGATCCACGAGCTATCATTCTGGCAAAAACACTTTACAATAGTGGGTTACTGATCGTTCTTACGCTAATTAGTTACCTTATTTACAGCATCTTTTTAGGGAATCCCATCACGGCAAATTTATCCTTTATCCTATGTATCGTATTGGGAAGTTCAGCCTTAGCTTCTGTATTAACATTGGTTGCAGCAATAGCGTCAAAAACAAATAATAGTGCGGGTTTAATGGCAGTGCTAAGTATGCCTTTACTCTTTCCTTTACTCTTAAACCTGATTAAAACCTCACAAATTTGTTTAGTCGAAGAGGAGCTCTTTTTAGCAGGCAATCAAATCCTCTTTTTGGCCTTGCTAAATATTGCCTGCGTATTACTCTCTTACCTATTATTTCCCTACCTTTGGCGTGATTAAAAAAAGCTTTTTTCGATGCAATTAAAATGGTGGAAAATCCTCGGAGTTTTGCTGGTCTTGTACAGCATCATCGCAGGCTTATTAATGCCCGTACCACATCTCGATATCCTTAACGAAACAATTAGAAACCTTTACTTCCACGTGACGATGTGGTTTGGTATGATCTTCTTAATGTTATTCTCAATGATTCAGAGTGTTCGTTTCCTTAACGGATTTGACAAAACAAGAGACCTAAAAGCCGAAGCCCTCGCTTCTACCGGAATGTTTATGGCAGTATTAGGCTTAACCACAGGAATGATATGGGCGCAGTTTACATGGGGTACTTTTTGGGTGAACGACCCAAAATTAAATGGTACGGCAGTTACCATGCTCATCTACCTTGCCTACTTCATCCTTAGAAATAGCATCGAAAACGAAGATAGCAGAGCACGTGTAAGTGCCATCTACAATATCCTGGCTTTTGTGATGATGATCGTTTTTATCGGCGTTCTTCCAAGAATGACCGATAGTTTACATCCGGGAAATGGTGGGAATCCGGCATTTGGAAACTACGACCTCAATAGCAGTATGCGTATGGTATTTTATCCGGCAGTTATCGGATGGATCTTAGTCGGCTCGTGGATCGCTCAATTGCGTTTCCGCATTAAAGTATTAGAAATAAACAAAGAAAATAAATGAAGCGTTTTATCAGTACTATTCTATGTTGTTTGTTTATGATGAGCCCTGTTTTTGCACAAAATGTTGAAATGGCTGACATCATGCGCTCAAACGGAAAAATCTACGTGGTTGTTGCCGTAATAGCGATCATCTTTATTGGCTTGATGGTTTATTTGTATCGCATAGACCAAAGGGTTAAAAAACTCGAAAAATAAGATGAAAAAAACGGAGATCATTTTAATCCTTTTAGTCGCGGTGATCATTGGTGTGGTTTTATCACTTACTTACAATGCCAGTACGTACATCACTTTTGCCGATGCCGAAAAACGTATGGGTAGAGAATTTACGGTGATCGGTGAACTCAATAAAGAAAAAGAAATTCTCTTTGAGCCACGCTTAAACTTATTAACCTTTTACGCAGCCGATTCTCTTAACAATGAGCGAAAAGTCTACTACCACGATTCAAAACCTCAGGATTTTGAACGCTCTGAAAAAATTACAATGACAGGATTTGCTACAGATTCAGGTTTCACAGCAAATACCATTTTGATGAAATGTCCATCAAAATACAATGAACAACAATACATCAAACAAGACACAATTACACTTCCTTAATCTATGGAATACATAGGAGAACATACCCTTGTCGGAACTATTGGCCAGGCTTTTATTAGCATTGCATTTGTAGCCTCTTTGTTGGCTGCTTTTTCGTTTTACAAAGCTTCAAAGAATGATACGCTAAAAGCAGATTGGCTACCTCTTGCCAGAGGAGCATTCTACACACATGGTTTATCAATTATCGGAATTATTGTTTGTATGTTCATCATGATCTACAACCACTATTTCGAATATCAATACGTTTGGCAACACTCCTCACGATCTCTGCCAACGCATTACATGATATCCTGCTTCTGGGAAGGTCAGGAAGGTAGCTTCCTACTCTGGATCTTCTGGAATATTCTTTTAGGATTGCTGCTCATTAAAAAAGCCAAAAATTGGGAAGCTCCCGTACTCACTGTCGTTTCTGCAATTCAGGTATTCTTAAGCTCGATGATCATGGGGGTTTACCTGCTTGGAATTAAAATAGGTACCAGTCCTTTTGTGCTTGTCAGAAATCTGGATGAAAATATCGGCTTACCCTGGACTGAAATGGCGAATTACTTACAGGTAGTTCCTCAGTTTATGGATGGTAGAGGGTTAAATCCATTGCTACAAAACTACTGGATGGTCATTCACCCTCCAATACTTTTCCTTGGTTTTGCGCTTACCATGATTCCTTTTTGCTATGCCATTTCCGCTTTATGGAAAAAACAATATGCCGAATGGGTTCGCGAAGCCTTACCCTGGACCTATGCAGGGATTATGGTTTTAGGAAC
>JANXFM010000060.1 GCA_024959975.1 Flavobacteriales bacterium | reverse complement strand
ATACCCTCCTTACGAACTTAGTTTAGCTTGTAAATTATTGGATGTAGTGAAGTATGAGAAATTGGACCTTCTTCATGTTCACTATGCCATTCCCCATGCTTATGTTGCTTACCTGACCAAGCAGATGTTGGCTGAAGAGGGAATACAAATTCCGGTGGTAACCACTTTGCATGGTACTGATATTACTTTGGTAGGAAAAAGTCCTGCTTTAACGCCTGCGGTCAGCTTTTCCATTAATCATTCCAATGTGGTAACCGCTGTTTCACAGAGTTTAAAAGATGAAACGCTAGACTGTTTTTCCATTCGTAAGGAGATTAAGGTCATTCCTAATTTTATTGATTTCGATCTACACGATTATACTTTTGACAAAGATCTACATTCGCATTATGCTTCTGAAAAGGAAAAGATCATCATTCATATTTCCAACTTCAGACCTGTAAAAAGAGTAACAGATGTTATTCGCATTTTTGCGAAAGTAAGAGCGCAAATGCCCGTAAAATTATTAATGGTAGGTGATGGGCCTGAAAGAGAAGTTGCAGAATATTTATGTCGCGATCTAGGTTATTGTGACGATGTGAAGTTTTTAGGTAAGACCAAAGATGTATCTCGTTTGTTGGCGATTTCTGATTTATTCCTCTTGCCCTCCGAAAAAGAAAGTTTTGGATTGGTAGCTCTTGAAGCTATGGCAGCAGGGATACCTGTAGTGTCCAGTAATACAGGCGGTTTGGCTCATGTAAACATCGACGGAGAAACAGGGTATACATCTCCCGTAGGCGATGTAGAGAAAATGGCAAATGATGCCATTGCTTTGTTAAGTGATGATGAGGTCTATCGTAAGTTCGCAGAGAATGCATACGAAGCAGCTAAAGAATATGATATTCGTAAAGTGCTACCTCTTTATGAAGAAGCTTATCAAGAAGCCTTGGAGCGTTAATTGATTGTTAATCTGAGCCTGCCTACCGCAGGCAGGCCTGTCGAAGGATAAAGTACTTTTTTGTTATGTGGATAGAAGAACAAGGAAAACTAGTAAAGCAATACGAGTTCAAAGATTTTGAACAAGCCATGTTGTTTATTAACCGAATTGCGGAGATCTGCGAGAAAGAAAATCATCATCCGGAAATATACAATGTGTATGCCAATGTGAAACTATCTTTCTGCACACATGATGCAGGGAATAGCATTACTGAAAAAGATTACAGATTAACCCGTCTGATCGATGAGATAGAACTATGATAGAAAAGCACTTTGAAATTGAAGGATGTAAGGGTCGAAAGATATCCATTGATTATAGGTGTAAAGAGGCCTCAGAAGCTTTAATACCCATTATTTATGTACATGGCTACAAAGGTTTCAAAGACTGGGGATCTTCCAATGCTGTGGCTGATACTTTTGCTGAAAAAGGTTTTTTCTATTTAAAATTCAATTTCTCCCACAATGGGGTTACATCCGAAAATCCGATAGACTTTGTCGATTTAGAAGCCTTTGGGAATAATAATTACCGGATAGAACTTCAAGAGTTAGGTTTGGTGATCGATTGGCTTGAGAGATCAGAACTAAATATTCAATTTTCCAAATTGGCAGTTATTGGTCATAGCAGAGGTGGGGGAGTTACATTGCTTCGAACGGCACAGGATACCCGAATACAAAAAGCCATTACCTGGGCTTCGGTATGTGATTTTGAGAAACGCTTTCCTTCAGATATTTCTGAATGGAAAGAAGCAGGAGTACAGTATGTGTTAAACGGACGTACCATGCAAATGATGCCTTTGTATTACCAATTTTATGAGACTTTTCAAGAGCATAAAGACGAATTAGATATTCCTAAGCATTGTGCTGCCATCCGGCAGGACTTATTAATCGTCCACGGAACAGAAGATCCTGCGGTGGGAATAGAAGAAGCGGAGCAGATTCATGGCTTTGTGAAAAATTCAACCCTCGTAAAAATTGAAGGTGCAGGACATACTTTTGGTGCTGTACATCCTGCTAAGGATTCTAAAATTCCGCAGCACTTAGCTGAAGTAATAAATAGTTGCACAAACTTTTTAATAAGTAATAAAAGTTTTTAGCAGTTAGCTGTCACCCTGAGTCCGCCTCCCGCAGGCAGGATTATCGAAGGGATCCTCCCTATTTTATGGGGACCTTCCTGCCGGCAAAGGCAGGGGTGTCACGAAGTGACGGAGGGGTAAAGCTTTATCTTGAGCACACGGGTGTAATAAAAAAACAGTTAGATCGAAGAAATATTTTGCATTGTGACAGCAAAATGTTAATTTAGCATAAACTCTTTAATGTATATATGTTATTATAAGTAAATTAGGAGTTGTAGTTGTTATTGTTGAAAATGAGTTTATTCATAATAATTTAGATTGAACCTTAGGTAGCGATAACACCTGCACCGCCTGATTTCCTCTTAGCTGTTTAAAATGTTTTTAAGACCCGGGATGGTGCATTTTAGCGTTTTTGTTTTGCACGATTGTGTGTGTTATTTTGTAAATGAATGGAATATAACAAGGTGCTAAATTTTAGAAATTATGAGAGAAGATATTCCACAAATTGGTATGATGTATCATGTTCTTAATAGTGAAGGAATTTATGATTTAAAGAAAATTGCCAGAGAATGGTATGAACAGCAAGTATCTCTGGAGAAATTAAAACAATGGCGAGCCGATTGTTATCTGGAGAGGTCTAGTAATTCAAGGTCTAAGGTTGTTAATCCTTCAGATGGCTCTAGTAATGACTGTAGCGTTTGGTCTGTAAATCATTATTTGGGATTAAACAGACATCCTTACGTTATCAAAAAGGCGAAAGAAGCGATAGATATATATGGTACCGGTTGTGGTACTTCTGCCATGTCAGGAGGACATTCTCGGTTGCATAAAGATTTGCAAAAAAGGTTTGGAAGAATTTTCGGTAAGGAAGAATGTCTTTTGTTTTCTACGGGCTTTACGGTTAATTCGGGGACTATACCTGCCTTGTGCAGAGGCAAGGAAACTCTTATCATTATAGATAGAGACAGTCATGCTAGTATTATACAAGGCTGTAAAGTTGCTCAGTCTAAATTTATTCCTTTCAAACACAATTCTGTTCAAGAATTCACTTTTTTATCTTGTAAATAAACCAGATGGTAAAATTCAGATCAGGTTAGAAAATGGAAAAGATATGAATACATTATATTTTAAGGATAATGGTTTGGGTAT
>JANXFM010000037.1 GCA_024959975.1 Flavobacteriales bacterium | reverse complement strand
TATAAATATAATAAATAAAATGTAGAAAAGCTTAAAACAAGTATATCACTTTGCATGTTAACACCAGCTATAGGTAATAAAAAATGCCCCTCTCGGACCAACGAGAGGGGCGTTTTTTTCATCCAATCATTTCGAGCATCCACTCTTCAACTTCGAGCGAATCCCATTTCGATTTAATGTCTGGCATCGATATAATTTCTTCCATCATAGCCTCTTGCTTTTGACCTAAGCGCCATGCATCGGCATAAGGTATATCTGAGAAGGTTACCATCGAATACAGTGGCAACCACTTATCGGGATGTTTGGTAGAAGCTAGCTTCGTCGGGATCTCGTCCAGACCGCAGCAAACTTGAAAACTCCTCCGTTAATTCGGAGGAGTTTTTTTTGTTTCATCCCGCATATCTTGGGCTTCGTTTTAGGTGTTTGTTTTCTGATACAAAGACTTCAATTTTAACATAAACCCAACAAAACCCCTGTAAATGAATGGTTTACGAGGCGTTTGTCTTTCCCGGTAGGGGAGTCGTTTAACTTAAGTTATTGACAATCAATTCTTAATATCTATTTTTAAGCCTTCATTTGGCAGCTCTGTAAATTGCTATTATTGCAGTACATAATTTATGTTGGTCATCGGGGGATGAAACGATATAATTTACTCTATATGCCACTCTTCGGAGTGGCTTTTTCTATGCTTTTAATTCCTTGAGCAATACCAAAATTAGATTATCTTTGCACATCATAAAAAATAAAGGATAACCATGACGTCACAAGAACTCATCGCTTTAGAAGATAAATACGGTGCACATAATTACCACCCCTTACCTGTAGTGCTCTCAAAAGGAGAAGGTGTGTATGTTTGGGATGTTGATGGGAAAAGATACTACGATTTTTTATCTGCATATTCTGCAGTAAACCAGGGTCATTGTCATCCTGTGATCGTAGATGCTTTAAAGCAGCAAGCTGATGTTTTAACATTGACTTCAAGAGCATTTTACAATGATGTTTTAGGTGAATACGAGAAGTACGTTACCGAATACTTTGGTTTTGATAAGGTATTGCCAATGAATACGGGTGCAGAAGCTGTTGAAACGGCTTTAAAGCTTTGTAGAAAATGGTCCTACCAAAAGAAAGGATTGAGCCCTGATACGGCAAAGATCATTGTTTGTGATGGAAATTTCCACGGAAGAACAACCACCATCATTTCTTTCTCTAATGACGAAGATGCACGTAAAGAGTTTGGTCCTTATACCCCCGGTTTTGTCAGTATTCCTTACAATGATCTGGATGCTTTGGCGGAGGCTTTAAAAGACGAGAATGTAGCAGGATTTATGGTAGAGCCTATACAAGGTGAAGCCGGTGTTTTTGTTCCGGATGAAGGATTTTTAAAAGGAGCACATAAGCTTTGTAAAGAACACGACGTTTTATTTATTGCTGATGAGGTTCAAACAGGAATTGCCCGTACCGGTAAGCTTTTGGCGGTAGATCATGAAGAGGTGAAACCGGATGTCTTAATTTTAGGTAAGGCCATCTCTGGTGGTGTATTCCCGGTATCTGCAGTATTTGCCAACGATGATATTATGCTTTGTATTAAGCCCGGTGAGCACGGTTCTACTTTTGGTGGGAATCCACTGGCTTGTAAGGTAGCTATTGCGGCTTTAGAAGTCGTAAAGGATGAGGAATTGGCTGCAAATTCGCAACGTTTAGGCGAAATTTTACGTAGAGAATTAGCGGCTATCGATACTGATATGATTACACTCGTTAGAGGTAAAGGCTTGTTAAATGCTATTGTGATTAAGCCTAAAGATGGTAAGGAAGCATGGGATGTTTGTTTGAAACTTCGTGATAACGGACTTCTGGCAAAACCTACTCATGGTGACATTATTCGTTTTGCTCCACCATTGGTAATTACAGAAGAACAATTGATGGAATGTGTTGAGATCATTAAGAAAACTATTCTTTCTTTTTAGTTTATTAATCTGTTTGTTTGCCAAAAATGGTTTTATCCTTTACTGATTAGATGCCGGTATTTTGGTAGATTGGTACAAAGTATTTCATCAACCAACCGGTAGTGTACCTTATCTATGGGATTCTGAAACAAGCCTGCCTGCCGGCAAAGGCAGGCTCAGAATGACTCACCATCAACCATCAACACCCCTGTAGTCCCGCTGCCTTTGCCGTCAGGCAGGCTCCAGGGAACAATTTTCAACAACCAACAACGATCAACCAACAACCAGATCCTTCACAGCTTTCACCCATCTTGGGTGAGTGTTCAGGCTTGGTACTAAGTCCAGTTGTTCGCCACCATTTTCAATAAAGAGTTCTTTAAAACCTTCACCAATTTCAACAGTAGTTTCCAGACAATCGGCAACAAAAGCCGGGGAGAAGACCAGTATTTTTTTAGCTCCTGATCTGGCAAGTTTAATGACTTCTTTATCTGCAAAAGGAGTGAGCCATTTGTTGTTGAGTCTGGATTGAAAACAAATGCTGTATTTAGAGCTGTCCAATTGAAGTTTTTCTGCAATTTTAGAGGTTGTACTGTAGCAGTTTGATCTGTAACAATAGTTGTTTTTTTCTACTTTAGAACAGTTGCAATCGTTTGCTTTACAGTTTTCTATGTTCGATTTTTCGATGTGTCGGGTTGGGAGTCCGTGATAACTGAAAAGTATGTGGTCGTATGAATCAAGATCAAATTCTTTAGCTCTGCTGGCTATGGATTCTATGTATCCTTCGTCTTCGAAAAACTCAGATATAATTTTGATGTTAGGAATAACCCACCATTTAGAGATGTGTTTCATCACTTCTTCGATGGCTGTTCCACCGCTTGAAGATGCGTATTGAGGGTAGAGAGGAAGTATAACAATATCGTCATATTGTTCTTTTTGCATTTCCGCTAGAACCTGTTTAATAGAAGGCTTATTGTAGCGCATAGCAAGGTGAACTCCATAATTTTCACCTAATTCATTTTGTACTTTGACGACTAACTCTTTGCTGTGGTATAAAAGGGGAGAGCCTTTGTCGCCCCATAATTTCTGATATTCTTTGGCTGATGAAAACATTCGAAATGGAACGATGAGGATGTTTACCAACACTTTCCTTAGTAACCAGGGAATGTCGATGACGCGGGGGTCGTTAAGGAATTCAAATAAATAAGTTCCCACACTCCCCACTTTTGGGCTGTCTGGAGTTCCCAAATTGATTAATAAGACACCGGTTTTTTTCATATCCAAAATTATGCAAGCAAATATAATTTGATTTTGCGAATAATTAGAATTGTGTGCTTTATTCTTTTTGTCCGGAATTTTGGTGTGTGCTTTATTTTTATTTAAATAATCATTTTTTTTAAAACAACACAACACACTATTAATCAACACGTTACCACCACTACATTTTTTAGCATTCTACTTCAAATAACTTCAATGTATATATGTACAATTTTACATTAATTATCCGTAATGTAGGTGTAGAATGCTATAAAATGCTTATATTAGCAGCTGAGTAAATTTATGTGTAACCCCTCTTTAATGAAAAGGATTCATTTTGGTTCTGTCGACCTTTTGGTTTTCTGCCTTTTACGCTATTTAAGCGTGGGTCAATCCCCTGTGAAATCTGTTAAATTCTCATTTCAAAAGATTGGTACACTTTTTGGTACAGGTTACTCGTTTTTACATAGTCTTCGATTGCATCTAAGAAGTCGATTGATGGTTGTGCCGCAAGTGGTTTTATTTAAATCATCGTATTAACAAACAGGTTTTAAAGAATATTTTACATAGTTAAATCGCCCCCAGGACATGAAAAGTAATTTACTTACTACATTATTCGCAACTTTATTTTGTTTATTTCAACAAGCATCAGCTCAATGTGATTTACCTACTGCTTATACCGGTAATACCGGTGCGAACATGACGGTAGTATTAACACCTGGAGTAACGAGCTCGTTACCAACTTTAGTTTCAGGGGCGTATGTAGTTACTTTTACTAGTTCATCAAGTCTACTGGTAGGTTCGAAGAACTTCGAAGATATTCAAAATGGTACTTTAGCTTTTCCTGTTTGGGGTGTTGATTCTACTACTGATGATGTTGATGGTGCAGAAGCAAATGAGTCTTTAGATTTTCAGTTGGTAAATGGGAATGATTTATATGACCTGACCTTATCATTTGCAGGGGCTAATGCCTATGTTGCAAATGCGCAATTACCGGCTATATCAGTAACTTATACATTAAATTGTACTTCTGTAGGAGAAACAGCAGTACCCGGATGTACCGATGTCTCAGCTACAAATTATGATGCACAAGCGACAGAGGACAATGGTTCTTGTACCTATGCTGTTATAGATTGTATGAATCCAGATGCTTGTAATTACAATTCAGAAGCTACCGAAGATGACAATTCGTGTATTAATCCGGTAGCTTGTGAAACGTGTTCGGGAGAAACTGACGGAACAGGTGTGGTCGTAGATAATAATTCAGATGATCCATGTGTAGAAACATCAAACGTAGCTACTCAGGGTTCTTTTTCTGAAGGCTATACCGTAAATTTTGAAACAGATGGGAGTAGCGTCACCGTTACTTTTGAATTGTTAGATTCGGATAAGTCGGGAGTCGTTGCTTATTTATGGCGGGAATCTCCTTTTTCAGAAACATTTATGAGCGTTGTATCCGGTAAAAAGTTTACTACAACCATATCAAATCAAAGCCCAGGAGCATCTATAAGTTATGCCTGTAAATTTGCCTATGCCGGAGGTATGGCTGT
>JANXFM010000091.1 GCA_024959975.1 Flavobacteriales bacterium | reverse complement strand
CCGTCTAATTGGAAGTAATCCCATAAGTATGCAAACGAGTGAGCACTATTTCCAATGGTAATGGAGAAATAAATTGGACGATCCCATTTGTTTTGATCAATCAGGTCGAGAATCATCATGTGCTTCTTTTCCATTTGATTAACATTTAGATTCCAATCTAAACTTGGAAGTATTAGATCAGCATCTTCCTGACTAACGGTGCCATTTGCTAGTACCTTTTCTTTGTCAACAGGAATGCTTAATTTCTTTGTAGGGAAGTAGACATATTCTTTTCCATAGTTTACTTTAGTTTGAGGGATGTCACTTTGAATCCATTGGTTCATTTTTGATACTTTCCAACGTTGTTTACTTGCGCCAACATCCTTATATATGGCTACGTCACGAGTACCTTGTCTGTATAAGTTGTGAGGCATAGAAAAAGGAACACCTTTTCCATCGTAAGCATCACGCTTCATTTGATCAATATACCAATCGGTGTTCAATAAACTTAAATTAACAACACGAACATCAGTTCTGTAACCTTCTACCTCTTGCACATACCATAAGGGGAATGTGTCGTTGTCTCCCATAGTAAATAAGATAGCCTCTGGTTCGCAAGAGTCTAAATAAGCTTTTGCAAAGTCACGAGCTGTATATCTGTCAGACCGATCATGATCATCCCAACCTTCGGAAGCCATGATTCCCGGAACGGCTACTAAGCAAATTGCTGTTGTGGCAATAGCTGCTACATTTTCAGGGGCATAACTTCTTAATTTTTCAATGATGGCAAGAACCCCTAATCCGATCCAAATAGCAAAAGCATAGAATGAGCCAACATAGGCGTAATCTCTTTCTCTCGGTTGATAAGGGTATTGATTTAGGTATACTACAATAGCTAGGCCTGTAAAGATGAATAGAAGACTTACAATCCAGGCATCTTTATTGTTTTTCTTATAGTGGTAAATAAGACCAATCATTCCTAGAAGAAATGGTAACATATAGAAGTGGTTTCTTCCAGGGTTGCTTGCCTGTCTTGAAGGTAAATTATCTTGTGGACCCAAACGCCATTCGTCGAAGAAAGTAATTCCCGACAGCCATTGCCCTTCGGTAACTGAGCCATGACTTTGTACATCATTCTGTTTACCCGCAAAATTCCACATGAAATATCGGATGTACATGTGGTTGATCTGGTAGTTGTAGAGATAGGTTAAGTTATCTGCGAAGCTTGGTTTTTTATTTTTCCTGCCTTTTATGTTTGCCCAGTCTTTATAGGCTTTTATATGTCTGTCTTCTCTACTCCACATTCTTGGGAATATTCCCGAATGATCTTTCTCGAAGTTAGGGCTGTGGTTTTTTCTCTCGTCAGAAACAATATATTTCCCTGATTTTTCATCTTTAACATAAACAGGAGTTCCATCACTGTATGGATTTTTTTTATCAAGCCCTGCAGTGTAGTACTGCCCATACATTAGAGGGTTAGATCCATATTGCTCTCTGTTCAGATAAGCTAATAAACTAACGGCTTCTTCGGGGTTGTTTTCATCAATTGGAGTATTGGAGTTTGAACGAATGATAAGTACTGCAAAAGAAGAATATCCGATTAAAATAAATGTAATTCCCAGTACAGCGGTGTGAAGTAAATTTTTACCATTTTCTTTAGCCTTTTTCAATCCGAAGTAAATTAAAGCTATAAGTGCAGCAATAAAGAAAATAGTTCCGCTGTTAAATGGAAGTCCAAGGCTATTTACAAATGTTCTTTCAACGATGCCAAGCCACTTTACTATTTGTGGAATTAATCCGAAGAAAATAAAGCCTAAAATTACAATAGATACAATACCGGTTACAATAAAACCTTTTCTGCTAACTTCATGTTTTTTAAAGTAATACATGTAAACTATGGCAGGAATAGCTAATAAGTTTAGCATGTGAACTCCAATAGAAAGGCCTATTAGGTAGGTGATCAATAATAGCCATCTGTTAGCTCGGTCTCCTTCTCGGTCATATTCATTGTCCCATTTTAATGCCGCCCAAAATACGACAGCTGTAAAAAATGAGGACATACCATACACTTCACCTTCGACAGCCGAAAACCAGAATGAGTCTGAAAACGCATAAGCTAGGGCGCCCACTAATCCGGCCCCCATAATAGAGAGTAGTTTCCCTTGTGATTCTGCTTCACCTATTATTTTTTTGGCAAATGCAGTAATCGTCCAAAACAAGAAGAGGATAGTGAAGGCACTACATACGGCCGACAATAAGTTGATCATATAAGCAACTTTAGTAACATCTCCAAAAGCAAAGTTTGCAAAGAAGTTTCCAAGTAAAAGGTAGGTAGGAGCTCCCGGAGGGTGACCTACCTGGAGTTTATAAGCTGTTGCGATGTATTCACCACAATCCCAAAAACTAGTTGTTGGTTCTAGTGTTAATATGTAAACACTTATAGCGATTGCAAAACTTAGCCAACCGAGTAGGTTATTGATTTTTTGATACTGCATTTTCACCTAATTTATTCAATTCTATTCAACTTTATGCGAATGTATAAAAAATATTCGATGCGTATTTTTTGAATGAGATTATTGCGTTAAAATTAACTGAAATTAAGCTTTGAAGTTTTTAATGACTTTTTCATTATTTTATTGTGCCAATCAAAAAAAAGAAATAAATTTGCACCGCATTTGTCCCATGGTGTAACTGGCAACACGTCTGTTTTTGGTACAGAAGAGTCTAGGTTCGAGCCCTAGTGGGACAACAAAAGTTTGAAACCCCGGTTTTGCCGGGGTTTTTTTGTGATATAACTTTTATAAGTCATTTTTTTTTCGTACATTCAAGGTACTGCATTGAGTTAAAGAGTTTTTCATAAGGGCAGAAAAGTGCTGCCCCTCGTTGTTTTGAAAGCATCCTGAATTATCAGGGTGCTTTCTTTTTTTGTGGTAGGGTTGTTGTCGTTGAATTTGTTAGTATTTAGTTAAAGTTTCTTCCGCGAGCCACCGCACTTATAAAAGACTTGTGATTCGTTAGTAAAAAAGAAAAAAGATGTATATTTGCACTGTATTTATGGTGAAAGATAGGAGGGGACGGAAAGTCCCCTCTTTTTATACTTAAGATATTGAAGGAGAAAGTTGAGCAATTGATAGCGGAAGGGATTGAAGGGACTAGCATCTTCCTTGTGAAGTTGACGGTAAGTTCAGGCAACGAGATCAATGTACTTTTAGACAGTGATTCCGGGCTTACTTTAGCCGATTGTAAAACGGTAAGTCGTGCCATTGAGTTTAACCTCGATAGAGAAGAAGAAGACTTCTCATTAACGGTAGCTTCTGCTGGAATTGGAGAGCCGTTGGTTTTGCGTCAGTACAAGAAAAATGTAGGTCGTAAGGTAAAGGTTACCTTAAATGAAGGTGAGATTATTGAGGCTAAAATGGTCGCTGCCGATAATCAGATGGTTGAACTTGAGTGGAAATCAAGAGAAAAAAAGCCTACGGGCAAAGGAAAGATTACGGTTGTGAATAAACGCTCAATCGAATATCGAGATATAAAACAAACAGTAGTGTTAATCACATTTTAAGTGAGGTGAAATGGAGAATTTAGCTCTTATAGATTCATTTGCAGAGTTTAAGGACGATAAAAATATCGACCGTGTAACTTTAATGGGTATTATTGAAGATGTTTTCAGAAACATGATTATCAAAAAATATGGTTCTGATGATAACTTTGATATTATCGTAAATCCTGATAAAGGAGATTTAGAAATTTGGAGAAATCGCATCGTAGTTAAAGACGATGAGGTAGAAGAAGAAAATGCGGAAATCGCTTATTCTGACGCCGTTAAAATTGAACCGGATTTTGAAGTAGGAGAAGAAGTGTCTGAAGAAGTACACTTAATTGATTTTGGTCGTCGTGCAATTTTGTCGCTACGTCAAAACTTAATTAGCCGTATTCAAGAACATGATAATACAGATCTTTATAACAGATATAAAGAGTTGGTAGGCGATATTATCTCAGGAGAGGTTCACCATATCCGAAATAGAGAAGTTATCATAATCGATGACATGGATAATGAAGTAATCCTTCCTAAGGATCAACAAATTCGTTCGGATTTCTTTAGAAAAGGAGATACGATCAGAGGAGTTGTAAAAGAAGTGCAATTAAAAGGGATGAAGCCGCGTATTGTATTATCGCGTACTTCACCAAAATTTCTTGAACGTTTGTTTGAGCAGGAAATTCCTGAGGTTGCGGATGGCCTGATCATCGTGAAGCGTGTAGAACGCATTCCCGGTGAAAAAGCCAAAGTGGCTGTTGAGTCTTATGACGAGCGCATTGATCCTGTTGGAGCCTGCGTAGGGATGAAAGGATCGCGTATTCACGGAATTGTAAGAGAACTGGGGAATGAAAATATTGATGTGATCAACTATACAAGTAACACATCATTATTTATTACAAGAGCTTTAAGTCCTGCAAAAGTATCTTCAATCACAATTGATGAGGATAATAATCGAGCAGAAGTTTTCTTAAAGCCTGATCAGGTATCTTTAGCCATTGGTAGAGGTGGTAGTAATATTCGTCTGGCAGGTGCTATTTCAGGTTATGAAATTGATGTGTACAGAGATGTGGATGATTCAGAAGATGTTGCATTAACAGAATTTGTTGATGAAATTGATGGTTGGATTCTCGACGAGTTAAAAAATATTGGTTGTGATACTGCAAAGTCCGTTTTAGAGCTTTCGGCTGCTGAATTGGTGAAGCGTACAGATTTGGAAGAAGAAACGATCAAAGAGATTCAAGCTGTGTTAAAATCTGAATTTGAAGATTAATCTGGTTAGAGTCGTAAAAAACAAATCGCTACAAGATAATTAGCAAGCATGAGATTAAGTAAGGTTGCAAAAGAATTAAATGTTGGTATTGCGAATATCGTAGACCATTTAGCCTCTAAGGGGGTGGAAATCGATGGTCGTCCTAACACCAAGATTACTCCGGATGCTTATGAGATATTGAAGCAGCATTTTATTGCTGATGTTGAGCAGCACAAACGTTCAGCTGAAGTAGCTATAGCTCGTCGCGAAGAGAAAGAGGCCATAAAAGCTTCCGTTGCGAAGAAATCACAGCAAAAAGATGAAGTGATAAAGGCGAAAGCAGATTTTTCCGGGCCTAAAATGGTCGGTAAAATTGATGTGCAATCAAAGTCCAAATCAGAATCTAAAGAAGAAGCGCCGGCTAAAGAAGTTGTTGAAACTGCAACCGAAACAACGACTCCGGATGCCAAGGCGATAGAAGCAAAGCCTCAAAAAGAGACTGCCATAAAGGAAGCACCAAAAGCAACTAAGCCTAAGATAGAAAAAGAAAAGCCTGTTGCAAAGAAGAAAGAGGTTGTTAAAGCAAAAGGCGCTTTATCGGTATCAGGACCGAAGCAAGTAGGGAAAATTGATGTGAATAAGCCGATAAAGGCAGAAAAAGTCACTCAAATAAAAGTTGAAAAACTTAACAGACCTGAAGTAAAAAAGGAAGAAAAGCCTTTAGAGAAGAAAGATGAAGTACTGAGAGCTAAGTCTAAGGTGCTTTCCGGACCAAAATTAACAGGACAGGTAATTGATTTAGCTCAATTTGCGAAGCCTAAGAAGAAGAAAGTAGCGTCTTCTAGCAATCCTTCAGGAAATAAGGATAATAAAAAGAAAAGAAAAAGGATTAATCAAGGTCCGGCTGCAGGAAAACCTGCCCGTCCGAACCAAAGAGGTGGAGGAAACAGAGGTGCGAATAAAGGTCGTAAGCCTAAAGTAGCCAAGGTTGAACCTACTGAAGAGGAAATCCAAAAGAAAATTGCAGAGACTCTAGATAAACTTACAGGTAAAGGTAAATCTAAGGGAGCCAAGCACAGACGATCGAAACGTGATGAGAGACGTGAGCAGGATGTCAAAGACCAAATGCTTGCCGATGAGGCAAGTAAGATTGTTAAAGTAACGGAGTTTGTTACTGTTAATGAGCTTGCTACGATGATGGATGTTCAGGTTACTCAAATTATCTCATCGTGTATGATGTTGGGTATCATGGTAACGATGAACCAGCGTTTAGATGCTGAAACATTGACCATTGT
Organism: Flavobacteriales bacterium; assembly: GCA_024959975.1. Taxonomy (GTDB): domain Bacteria; phylum Bacteroidota; class Bacteroidia; order Flavobacteriales; family UBA7430; genus JANXFM01. The sequence goes on along the minus strand of JANXFM010000091.1, from coordinate 4,294 downwards.
TGCAGATGAATTTGGTTATGAGGTAGAATTTGTAAGTGCAGAAGTTCAGGAGTCTATTGTAGAAGATGAAGATAATCCGGAGGATTTAATTGCCCGATCTCCAATCGTTACCGTTATGGGACACGTAGATCATGGTAAAACATCGTTATTGGATTATGTGCGTCATGCCAATGTAATTGCCGGTGAAGCCGGAGGTATTACTCAGCATATTGGGGCTTATGAAGTAGAGTTGAAAAGCGGAAAACGTATAACATTCATTGATACTCCGGGGCATGAGGCCTTTACGGCAATGCGTGCACGTGGTGCTCAGGTTACAGATATTGCAATTATTGTAATTGCTGCCGATGATGAGATCATGCCTCAAACGAAAGAAGCTATTTCTCATGCTCAGGCTGCTGAAGTACCAATCTTATTTGCGATTAATAAAATTGATAAGCCAAATGCGAATCCGGATAAAATTAAGGAGCAGTTGGCGGCGATGGACTTATTAGTTGAAGACTGGGGTGGTAAATTCCAATCGCATGATGTTTCGGCTAAAAATGGTCAGGGAGTGGAAGACTTACTTGAAAAAGTAATGTTGGAAGCAGAGATGTTAGACTTAAAAGCAAATCCTGATAAATCAGCCCTTGGTTCTATTATTGAAGCATCTTTAGATAAAGGTAAAGGTTTTGTAACTACCATGTTAGTACAGGCAGGAACATTATCTGTAGGAGACTTTTTATTAGCCGGTCATTACACGGGTAAGGTAAAGGCTATGTTTAACGAACGTGGTCATAATGTTGAAACTGCAGGACCTTCTGCACCAGTAAGTATTCTTGGTTTAAGTGGAGCACCTCAGGCAGGAGATAATTTTAATGTTATGACCGATGAGCGCGAAGCAAAAGCAATTGCTTTAAAACGTACTCAACTCCAAAGAGAGCAGAGCATTAGAACTCAAAAACATCTTACACTTGATGAAATTGGTAGACGTTTGGCTCTTGGTGATTTCAAAGAGTTGAATGTTATCCTGAAAGGTGATGTGGATGGATCTATTGAAGCACTTTCTGATTCATTACAGAAATTATCTACAGATTCAATACAGGTAAATATTATTCATAAGGCTGTGGGTCAAATTTCCGAATCTGATATTTTATTAGCGACGGCCTCTGATGCGATCGTAATTGGTTTCCAGGTGCGTCCTTCAACTTCTGCACGTAAGTTGGCAGAGAAAGAGCAAATTGATATTCGTTTGTATTCTATTATCTATGATGCGATCAACGAGGTTAAGGAAGCGATGGAAGGCATGTTGTCGCCGGATACCAAAGAAGAGATTGTTTGTAATATTGAAGTGCGTGAAACCTTTAAAGTGTCTAAAGTTGGTACGATTGCCGGTTGTTACGTTCTGGATGGGAAGCTTAGCCGAAATACAGATGTACGCCTTATTCGGGATGGTGTAGTTGTTTATACGGGTGGCTTAGGCTCGTTAAAACGATTTAAGGACGATGTGAAAGAAGTGACCAAGGGTTATGAATGTGGTCTGAATATTGAGAAATTCAACGATATTAAGATTGGTGATATTATTGAAGGTTATGAGCAGGTAGAAGTGAAAAGGACTCTTTAGTATTGAGAATCTGATAAAACAAAAAAACCTCCGCATTTGCGGAGGTTTTTTTGTTTTCTAAACAGTTACAATTTGTCAATTGCAATGGTCTCTTCAAAGATAAATGCATTTTTGAAGTGTTTTTTATAATCCTTTAGAGTTCGTTCAGCTTCTAAACGAACCCTGAAAGCATCTACTTTTGTTTTGAAATAGGGTTGCTCATATGAAGTTTCTATGCGTACTTGGGGATACAATTTATTAAAGCGATTTTTAGCTTCAGTAGAGCCACTTCTGTTGCCGGAGTAGATTTGAATTCTAAATGCTTTTACTGTATTGGTGTTCATTCTTTTTTTCTTGTCCAACAAATCCTCAATACGGTTCGTATTAATGAATGTCAATTCTGCCTTTTTTGACCCTGTGTCAGCACCTTCGTCGTAATCCCATTTAGTGTCAGAGTTTTGAGCAAAAGCCCCAATGGAAATTGCAAAAACGCAGCTTAATATGTGTTTGATGTTCATCCTTTTTATTTTGAACAAATGTAATTAAAAACTCACAAGTTAAATCACCATAATTTAGAATGAATATAAACTACTGAATTTATCTCTATCTATTATTAGCTAAAATAGTAATGTCTTATTTTTGCGTCGAGAAAACCAGGCTACTTAAATGTTAGAAAGAGCATATCATTATGACAAGTCAAAATTGTAAGTCATTCAGCAGGAAGATTCTAAATCTTTTTGCTTTACTATTTATCACAACAATTCATGTTGGTTTTGCACAGAGTGTAGAACTTGGTGAGAGTTTATTTTCAAGCAATTGTGCATCATGTCACTATTTAGGGCCTGAAAGTAAAAAGTTGATCGGACCTGGTTTGGACGGTCATATTCTTGAAGAACATTCAACAGAATGGTTGTATTCGTGGATTCGAAATTCGTCTGAGCTTATTGCAAGTGGAGATGAAGATGCCATTGCTGTTTTTGAGAAGTACAACAAAACTGCCATGTCGGCTTTCCCTCATTTTTCTGATGATGATTTAGCGAATCTTTTAGCATACATCGAAGAAGGACCTGCCGAGGTAGTTGTTGATGTTGCAGGCGCTGGGGCTGATGGTGGTTCATCTTCTTCAGATTCGACAACTATTTTAATTGTTGTTTTAATTGCTTTACTCTTATTCACTGTTGTTTTAGCAAGAATTAAAAACGTACTAAAAGAACTAAAAGGTGATGAGACAAGAACACTTCTTCAAAGTGCTCTTATTTGGTTAAAAGCCACTCCTATTGTTATTGCCTTATTCTGTGTTTTTGTACTTCTGTATGGCTTAGGAGCAACCTGGGACGGTTTGTTGACCGTAGGTGTTCAGCAAGGCTATCAACCAGAACAACCTATCGCATTCTCGCATAAGATTCATGCCGGAGAAAACGGAATTGACTGTAACTACTGTCACTCTGGAGCACGTCATAGTAAAACTTCAGGAGTTCCTTCTGCGAATGTTTGTATGAACTGTCATACCTACATCAATAGCGGTACTCAAACCGGAACAGAAGAGATCTCTAAGATTTACGATGCGATTGGATTTGACCCGGAAACAAGAACTTACATTGAAGGATATGAGCAAAAACCTATTGAATGGGTTCGTATTCATAATCTTCCTGATTTAGCATACTTCAATCACTCTCAGCACGTAGATGTTGCAGGTGTTGAATGTCAAACATGTCACGGACCTGTCGAAGAGATGGATGTTGTAGAGCAATATGCTCCTTTAACAATGGGCTGGTGTGTTGAATGTCATAAAGAGACTAAAGTAGATTTAGACAATCCTTATTACCATGACCTTAACGAAAATTGGGTTGAGAAATATCATGGTGAAGACCTGACGGTTGATAAGATCGGTGGTCTGGAATGTGGTAAGTGTCACTACTAATTAGAAAAGGAAATAATCAAGATGGCTACAAAGAAAACATATTTCCAGGGCTTAGGTGAATTAGCGAACAATCCGGAACTGGAGCAGTTCCAACAAAGAGAATTCGCTGAGAAATTACCTACAGAAGCTTTTTTAGGTGATGAACAAAAATTAACGGAGTCTTCAACTTCGCGTCGTGATTTCTTAAAGTTTTTAGGTTTTAGTACTGCAGCAGCTTCTTTAGCTGCCTGTGAAGCGCCTATTCAAAAAGTGATACCATTTGTAGTAAAACCGGAAGAAACCATTGCCGGTGAGGCAAATTGGTATGCTTCAAGTTTTTACGATGGTAATGACTTCGCAAGTTTATTAATCAAGAATCGTGAAGGTCGTCCTATCTTTTTAAAGGCAAATGACTTGTGCGATAAAGGTGGTATCACCGCTCGTGTTCAAGCCTCTGTTTTAAACTTGTACGATTCAGCTCGATTAAAAACTCCTCTTGCCAATGGCGAAGAGTCTACATGGGCGAATGTTGATGCAAATATTGTAAAAGGTTTAAAAGCTGCGAAGGCTGCAGGTAAGCAGGTGGTACTTTTAAGCTCGTCAATTATCTCCCCTTCTACCAAGGCAGTAATTGATGCATTTGCTGCAAAATACAATGCTAAGCATGTAACTTACGATGCACTTTCTGCATCGGCTATGTTAGATGCGAATGAAGAAAGTTTTGGTGTAAGAGCACTTCCTACCTATCACTTTGATAAGGCAGATGTAGTGGTTTCTTTTGCTGCTGACTTCATTGGAGATTGGTTGGATGCCGG
>JANXFM010000009.1 GCA_024959975.1 Flavobacteriales bacterium | reverse complement strand
TTATCTAAAAGTAATGGTGGTGCATGGTGTGGTTTGATTCGGATGTCAATCATCAAACTTCCTTTACAACCCCAATGTTTGTGTTGGGTGAACGAGTCAACCCCATAAATATCGTGTGACGGATTGGCTCTGGTAAATGTTGTCCACAAGAAGTTGTTGTAGGTTTCTGCAACAAAATCTGCATCATCACACATCAATAATAAAGGCAGTGAATTAGATTGTTCGCCTAAAAGATTTTTTAATGATTTTGCCCAATGTTCCATTTCTGTATGTGCTTTTTCATAGGACTCAAAAGGGGAACAGGAAATGGCCAAAATACCGGGAGCAACCCATTTTACTTTTGTGATCCCTTCGGGTAAATCGCCCATAGCATCTAATGAATGTGCCAAGGTTCTTCTCTTATCTCCTGCAGCAGCAATGACTACTTTAGAGCCTGTGTTTAGTCCCTCACCGGAATAGTCGAGGGTGTCGATACTGGTTTTGGTGTAGAAATGTAGGTCTCTTTCCCAATTTACTCGTTCTAAAATATGCCGAACGAAAGCTTGTTCATCATCAATGTTCAAGTTTTTGTTATCCTCTTCAGCAGCGATAAAAAGGAACTTGGCTAAAGACATCTGTCCGAAGCCTAAGATATGATTGGCTTGTGTTAGGATCTCTGCAGGTTGTCGTTCTTTTACGTAGGGTGTGTAACGCTCGGAACCAATGGCAAAAAGCAGTGGGTGAACTCCCGCGGCATCAACTGCATGAACGGCTTTTACTCCGGGCAGTTCCATCTTAATGGTGTCTCCTGCCAATTCGTGGATGATAGCACCAAAGCTAGTATCCTCTTGTGGTGGTCTTCCGACCACGGTAAATGGCCAAATGGCATTTTTTTTATGATACACTTTATGGACTTTCATCAGTGGGAAATCGTGTTTCAAACTGTAGTACCCCAAATGATCTCCAAAGGGGCCTTCGGGCTTTACGTCGTGGGGCTGTACTTCTCCGGTAATGACAAAATCTGCATCAGCACATACGGTGTAACCATCTTCTTTAAAGTAGCGCATGCGCTTTCCTCCCAACATTCCGGCGAAAGCGAATTCGGGCATTCCTTCGGGCAAGGGCATTACTGCTGAAAAGCTTAAGGCTGGTGGCCCTCCTACAAAAATGCTGACTTTTAAGGGTTGGCCTTTGGCATTGGCTTTTGATTGATGTACTCCTATCCCTCTGTGAATTTGGTAGTGTAAGCCTATTTCTTCATTTTGCACATAATCATTTCCTCCCAACTGAATGCGATACATACCCATATTAGACTTTGTCCAACCGGGTTGATCTACATCTTCGGTGTAAACAATTGGAAGTGTAATAAAGGGTCCTCCATCATTTTTCCAACAGGTAATCTGTGGCAATTTATCGATGGTGGTTTCGGTAAATCCTGCACTGCGCTTTGAAACTTTTTTAGGCAAGGCATTGTACAGATGTTTAGGTGTAGAAAGGTATTTTAATGGGTTCTTTAAAGCTAATAGGGGGTCTTTCTTTAGCAAGGCGATGTTTTGTACCATTCCCATGGTATCACGGAATAAAAAACGTGAGCGATCGATATCACCAAAAAGGTTTGCCAAAGCTCTGAACTCCGTACCTTTTACTTTTTCAAAAAGTATGGCTGAAGCTCCTTTTTCATAGGCTCGTAGCTGAATAGATGCCATTTCCAAATAGGGGTCTACTTCTTCCTTAATACGTAGAAGTTGTCCGTTTTTCTCGAGATCCCGAATGCAAGCTTCTAAACTTTTGTAAGCCATTGGTAAAGTGTTTACTCAAAGATATTTATTCTGCTGACTTGATTGAAAAAAGCTTTTGTTTTTTTGAGCTTTGTGGAGTCAGCGGTCAGGAGTTAAAAAATGAACACCCCTGTAGTCCCCTCAAGGGGACAACCCCAAACAACCAGCCCTTCGACAAGCTCAGGGACCGACAGCAACTAGCAACCAAAAAAAATCCCCCGAATTCTCGGGGGATTTTTTTAAATTATTGAAACATTTCTTTGACTTTATCGAAGAATGATTTGTTGTTTTTATCAGGATCGGGCTGGAAGTTGTCCTTGTCTTTGGAATCTTCAAAGAATTTTCGCTGTTCTTTATCGAGCTCTTGTGGGGTCCACACGTTTACATGGATTAACAGATCTCCTGTTCCATAGCTCTCTACACTTGGAAGTCCTTTTCCACGTAGGCGTAAAATTTTTCCCGATTGAATCCCTGCATCTAGTTTGATCTTGACTTTTGAAGAGATGGTTTGAATTTCAGGGTTCGCCCCCAAAACTGCATCGGAATAACTGATGTAGAGGTCGTAGTGTAAATTTTTCCCATCTCGTTTTAAGAATTCGTGAGGAATTTCTTCGATAAGAACAATAAGATCTCCGGCAATACCACCACGAGGTGCTACATTACCTTTACCGGAAACGGATAGTTGCATTCCGTCTTCAACTCCGGCAGGAATTTTAATGCTTACTTCATCGGCTTTTTTAACAACTCCTTGCCCGCTACATGTACCACAAGCAGAAGTTGCTGTTTCCCCTTGTCCGTTACAAGCGTTACAGGTCGTAGAGGTTTGCATTCTACCAAGAGGTGTATTCACGACCTGAACCATTTGTCCGGAGCCGTTACACTGTCGACAGGTACTCAGGTTGCCATTTTCGGCTCCTGTAGCATTACAGTCGTCACAACCAACATCTTTTTTGATCTTGATCTTTTTCTCTACGCCATTAGCGATTTCTTCGAGTGTAAGTTTTACACGAACTCTAAGGTTAGAACCTCTGCTGCGACGTCTGCCACCTCGAGAACTTCTAAAGCCTCCACCACCAAAAGCGGAGCCAAAAATATCTCCAAATTGGCTGAAGATATCATCCATATTCATTCCTCCACCACCGAAACCGCCGCCGCCAAAGCCGCCGCCTTCGAGTCCTGCATGACCGTATTGGTCGTAGCGAGCTCTTTTATCGGGGTTGTTAAGTACTTCGTATGCTTCGGCAGCTTCTTTAAATTTAGCCTCTGCCTGTTTGTTATCAGGGTTCTTATCCGGGTGGAACTGAATAGCTAACTTTCGATAAGCTTTTTTAAGTTCCTTTTCCGTAGCTCCCTTGGCAACGCCCAGTACATCGTAATAATCTCTTTTAGCCATTGCTATTGATTATTGTCCTACTACAACTTTCGCGTAGCGGATTACTTTATCGTTTAATAAATATCCTTTCTCCGTTTCGTCAATGACTTTTCCTTTCATCTCTTCAGACGGGGCAGGAATTTGTGTTATCGCCTCGTGGAAATCTGTATCAAAACCTTTTCCGATGGAAGACTCCATAGCCTTCAATCCTTTTTGTTCTAAAATCCCTATGAGTTTTGACTGTATCAAATCGATCCCTTTTTTAAGGTCTTCGCTATCTTCAGTTTCTTCCCGGTGTTTTGCAGCTCGGTCGAAATCATCCAAAACAGGTAGCATGGATTCGAAAAATTCTAAGCCTGCATTTCTGAACAAGTCAATACGTTCTTTAGCAGTTCTCTTTTTGAAGTTTTCAAATTCGGCAAACAGTCTCAATTGCTTGTCTTTTAATTCGGCTACTTCTTTTTGTAGTTTCTCTTCATGGCTAAATTCAACGACTTGCTCCTGCTCAAGCACTTGTTCTTCAGCAACTTCTTGTGTTTCCTTCATTTCCTGCTCTTCTTCCTGCTCTTTTTTAAGCTTTTTCTTTGGCATCTTTATCGTATTAGAATATGCACAATATCCCTTGCAAATTGTTTGCCATGGTACATTGTGTGACAGAATGGCGCAAAAGTAACTAAAATCAGGTAGAGTTGACGTGTTTTTTGGAAGTTGAAAGTTGAAAGTTAACCTGAACATGACAATTCATTAATTCTCTCCTCAAGGTAACAACCAGCAGCAACTAACAACCAACAACGAACCTACTATTCAGTCAATCTTTTAATGGTTGCGTAAAGTGCAGGTCCTTTAAGGTCTTTGGCAATGATAATTCCTTTCTCATCGATCAGGTAATTGCCGGGAATGCTATTGATATGGTACTGTTTAACTATTTGAGAATCCCAGGCTTTCAATTCACTTCCATGATTTTTCCATACGAGTCCATCTTCTTCGATAGCTGTTAGCCAATCTTGCTTGGCATTTTCCTGCTTGAGGTTTCCTTTACGATCGGTTAAACCGTCTAAGGAAATACTGACAACTTCAAACCCGTCGGCCGTTTTAAAAACTGCCTGATGAAATTTGTTGTAAATGGAAACTATGTTTGGATTATCCCTACGACAAGGACCACACCAAGATGCCCAGAAGTCTAAAAACACTACTTTCCCTCTGAAATCAGATAGTTTAAATTGGTTTCCTTCAGGAGATTCAATAGAAAAATCAGGAGCTTTATCGCCAATATTTAGTCCATCATTTTGTGTGCCTGAAAGCATAGAATCTTTGGTGATAAAACTAAAACATAAACAAATGCATGTAATAAAAAGTATGTTGGTTATGCGTTTCATTGGTTGTTAGTTGTTAGTTGTTAGGCAACATTAAAGTAACCGGAAAAGAAAGCTACCAACTGCTTATTGTCATGCTGTCATACAGTCATCGTGTCGTGTGGCTTTTTGTTTAATTCAGACGTGTAATATCAGCACCAATTGCTTTTAGTCGTGCTTCGATATCTTCGTAACCTCTGTCAATTTGTTCAATATTGTGAATGGTACTTTCACCATCTGCCGATAAAGCAGCAATTAATAATGAAACTCCTGCACGTATGTCTGGGGAAGTCATTACTGTTGGCTTTAACATGCTCTTTCTATCCAAACCAATTACTGTAGCTCTGTGTGGATCACAAAGAATAATTTGTGCTCCCATATCTATCAGTTTATCTGTAAAGAATAAACGGCTCTCGAACATTTTTTGATGGATCAAAACAGAACCTCTGGCTTGTGTTGCTACAACCAGAATAATGCTTAATAAGTCGGGTGTGAATCCGGGCCAGGGAGCATCGGAAATATTCATAATAGAACCGTCAATAAAACTTTCGATCTCATAATGATCCTGAGAAGGGACGTAAATATCATCGCCTTTTCTTTGCAGTTTTATCCCGAGTTTTTTAAACGTCCCGGGAATAACACCCAACTCATCATAAGCGACGTCTTTAATGGTTAGTTCAGACTGCGTCATAGCTGCCAGACCAATCCACGAACCAATTTCAATCATATCGGGAAGGACTCTATGTTCGCAGCCCCCAAGTTTATCCACACCTTCAATAAGGAGTAGATTAGATCCGATACCGGATATTTTTCCACCCATTCGATTAATCATCTTACAAAGCTGTTGTAAATAAGGCTCACAAGCAGCGTTGTAAATGGTGGTAGTTCCTTTTGCCAAGCAAGCAGCCATTACAATATTGGCTGTTCCGGTTACCGAAGCTTCTTCTAAAAGCATAAATGTGCCTTTGAGTTCTTTGGCCTTTATTTGGAAGAATCCGTTTTTGTCGTCGTAATTAAATTGAGCGCCAAGCTTTTCAAAACCTATGAAGTGGGTATCTAATCTTCGGCGACCAATTTTGTCTCCTCCCGGACGCGGAATGGCGGCTTGACCAAAACGAGCCAATAGTGGCCCTACAATCATGATGGAACCTCTTAATCGCCCTCCTTTATCTCTAAAATCGTCGCTAAACAAGCAGTCTAAATCAATCTGGTCGGCTTTAAAACTGTATGAGCCTTTACCCAATTTTTCAATTTTTACGCCAAGGTCACTAAGGATTTCTATGAGTTTATTTACATCAACAATATTTGGAATGTTGTTGATGACAACTTTTTCTGGAGTTAAAAGTACAGCGCTGAGAATTTGTAGTGCTTCATTTTTTGCACCCTGAGGAGTGATTTCTCCACTAAGTTTTTTACCTCCCTTAATTTTGAATGAAGCCATCTAATATTATTTTCTTTTTCCGTGGTTTCTACCTCGATTACTTTGTTTTTTTTGAGTTCTCTGAACCTTTACCTCAACAAAAGAAGAAAGCTTAAAGGTGTCTTTCATCTCTAATTTGTTTTCCGACATTTGACCAAGGTGTTTTAAGATAACCTCATCTTCAACAGAAGATTTATTCCAGGTCAAATAGCATTTTTTCATATGGTTGGCTATGGTAAATACCAAAAGATCTTTGTATTCACCTTCTTCCATCTCTATGGTTCTTTCAATAATAAGAGGTAAAATTTTACCGTAGTGACGAAGCTTAATATTGTTGTCAGAGTATTTTAAAATCTCCGGTTTCTCTTCAAAAGATTCTTTTGATGGCTTGTCGTATGGAGAGTCTACATCTAAATTAAAATCAGACATAATAAAAAGGTGATCCCACAACTTGTGCTTAAAATCGGGAACATCTCTTAGGTGTGGGTTCAAATTCCCCATCACTTCTATGATGGATTTTGCCTGTTGATTCCTCTTGTCGCGGTCTTCGATACTAATAATCGAGTGAACCATTTTCTGCACATTCCTTCCGTATTCAGGAATAATTAGTTTTGACAAATTAGTATTGTATTCCATTCATGTAATTATTTGAGGATGTTGAGTTTTGCGAATTTTGCCAGAAGAGTCTTCTCTCCTACATCCGTAAAGTTAACGCTAATTTTTTTATTGGAACCGTTGCCTTCTAATTTGCATATGATGCCGACTCCAAATCTATCGTGTTCTACTTTCATTCCCGTTGAATAAGTTTGTTCTGTGTAATTTCGAGATTGAATATTGGGGTTGATTTTTTTCAGATTTTGGGGAACAAATGTAGGGGTATTTTCTTGTTTAGGAGCTTCTTTTTTCTTGACAGATTTATTGAAACGTGATGGAACTTTGGTTTTGTAATTTACTCCTCCCCCGATATTTCCAGCCGCTCTGCGAACAGGTTTTACATTGATAAAATTCGTGTCGAGGTACTTCTCGTTAATTTCTTCTATGAATCTGCTTGGTTCGCAGTCTATTGAATTCCCCCAACGATATCGAGTCAATGCAAAACTTAGTGTTGCTCTTTTTTCAGCCCTGGTTAAAGCTACATAAAACAAACGCCTTTCTTCTTCCAGATCGCTACGTGAGCTCATGGACATTTGCGATGGAAATAAGTTTTCTTCTAAGCCTACAACATACACATAAGGGTATTCCAGACCTTTAGACTGATGGATGGTCATTAGTGAAACATGATCTCCGTTATCTTCATCATCTTTGTCGGAATCAGTTAGTAAGGCAATGTCTTCCAGGTAATATGCTAAACTTGTATTGCGTTCTTCTTCGGGTTTTTCGTTTTCCTGAGTTACAAAGTCTTTAATCCCATTTAAAAGCTCCTGCAGGTTTTCATACCGACTGATCCCTTCAGGCGTTTTGTCTACTTGCATTTCTCTTAATATCCCAGATTGTTTGGCGATGTATGTGGCAACTTCAAAAGCGTCCTTTTCTTTTACCATGGCCTGGAAACTTTTGATGAGTACAGCAAAATTATCAACCTTGGTTGTGCTACCGGCATTCAATCCGGTATTCTCAAACTTGATGTTTTCAACAATTCCCCAGAGTGCTTTTTCTTGTTCACTGGCAGCAAGTGTCATTCTATCAATAGAGCTGTTACCAATTCCTCTTTTAGGATAGTTGATAATTCTTCTCAGAGCCTCTTCATCTCGCGAATTTGATGCCATACGAAAGTAGGCCATCATGTCTTTAATCTCCTTTCTTTGGTAGAAAGACAGGCCTCCATAAATACGATAAGGAATCCCTCTTTTCCTCAAGGCTTCTTCCATACTACGCGATTGTGCATTGGTACGATAAAGAATAGCAAAGTTTTCGTTAAAAGCCTGTTCACATTGCTTTGTTTCCTGAATGTTCGAAGCTACTATGGCCGCTTCGTCACTATCGGTCATTGCGCGATTTACTTTTATCTTCTCGCCAAGATCATTAGAGGTCCAAACTTTTTTATCGAGTTGGTCTTTATTATTACTAATAACGCTATTGGCAGCGTTCACAATATTTTGTGTAGAGCGATAATTTTGCTCTAGCTTAATGACTTTTGCGTCAGAATAATCCTTTTTAAAGTTGAGTATGTTGCGAATGTTTGCTCCACGAAAGGAGTAAATACTTTGTGCGTCATCACCAACCACACATATGTTCTCATTTAACGAAGCTAATGCCTTTACAATCAAATATTGTGAATGGTTGGTATCCTGATACTCATCAACCAACACATAATGAAAACGATGTTGATATTTGTGCAGAACATCCGGATGACGAAATAAAAGTTCATTGGTCTTTAATAACAGATCATCAAAATCCATGGCACCGGATTTAAAGCATTCCTTTACATACTTTTCATAAAGGGCTCCCATTTGTGGCCGATGTGCGGAGTCATCTTGTGTTTTTAGTTCGGCATTATTGTTGTAAGCTTTAACAGTAATCAGGTTGTTCTTAAACGAAGATATTCTGGACTGAACAATATTCACCTTGTAAATATCGGTATCTAAGTTCATCTCCTTAATAATTCGTCGCAATAAAGCTTTGGAATCGTCAGAGTCATAAATGGTGAAATTAGAAGGATAGCCTAATTTATCGGCTTCGTATCTTAAAATTTTGGCAAACACTGAATGAAAGGTTCCCATCCAAATGTTTTTTGCTTCGAGACCTACAATTTTTTCAATACGCTCTTTCATTTCTTTTGCCGCCTTATTGGTAAAGGTTAAAGAGAGTATGTTAAAGGGGTCTACGCCCTGTTTGAGCAAATGTACGATGCGATAGGTTAAGACTCGTGTCTTTCCTGAACCGGCTCCGGCAATGACCATAACAGGCCCGGTGGTTTGCTCTACAGCCTTGAGCTGAGAAGGATTTAAATGGCTTAAGTAATTACTCATGGGACTTACTTCATAAATCTGTAAAATAAGATTTCAAAGTTAATTTTTTTATGACCGGTAAATGGTGTGTTAATAAATTCTATGAAAAAAAATTGTGAATTTTCAATGTCAAATTATAATCCACAAGTCGTTTTTTCGATAGATACATATTTTAATTTATATTTGGTCAATATAGTATAAATGGATAGCGCTAATACACACTTAATTATATTGTTAGTTTTGTCTAAAAATTTCCATAATGAAAAAAGTATTCTTAATTTTTACTTTGTTTTTTCTAAACGTTGATTTATTCGCTCAGGGAGATTGTAACATTGAAACAAATGTAGAGAGTTCTTACACTCTTTGCAATGGTACGATCGATATTCCATTTTCTATTTTAAACCCAGAGCAATTTGACTATGTTCATTGGATTATAGGAGATGAATATAAAACTGGAACTAATGTTAACTTCTCTCTCAATCAGGCAGGGTTACATACGCTAACCATCCAGGCCGGAACTGATGATGATAGTTGTACTGATTATGAGAATATTTCTTTTCTAATTGCTAAAGGACCAGATTCTGATAATGTTACGGGTAATTTAAATTCTTCCATTAACAACCTTAACTGTTTAGAACCAGGCTCTACACATCAGGCAACTACAGAAATAACATCTACATTTACACCTTCCTCTATTTATTGGGAGCAATCCGGAGAAACTACAGCCATAGATCACACTTTTGATGTGGTTGTTGGAGATAACGATGTATATTCTTACCCCATTCAGGTACAATTTGATGAATGTAACGTAGACCTTGTTTTGGATCATCCATACACCATCCAATATGAAACTACGTTCTCAAATCCATATGAAGGTGCCATATTATGTGGTGGAGAAATCATCACTTTAACGAATACTTCACCTCAATTAGGATTGAGTTCTGACTTTTCATGGAATATAGAGAGTGCTCAAATCATTTCTGAAACTCCTAATAATATTTCTTTTTATTACACTAATGAGGGTACGTACAACTGGCAGCTGAATTACAATAGCTCTTGTCTTTCCACTGATGAAGAGGATGTTATAGTAAATATAGCAGATCCCAATGATTCCCCGAACACGAGTATAAATTCTGAGAATATTGAGTCTTGTGAATTGCCTTACAATCTTAATGTGAATACAACTGGTTCTCCGTCTGTAGGAAATTTATCTTACGATTGGAAATTAAATTCAGAAACCACAACAATAACAAGCTCTGATTCAGAGACTTTTGAATATGAAATTCAAAATTCAGGTGTATATAATTTGACTTTAGAGGTAACTGATGATTCGCTCGATTGTACAACAACAGATTTTATTACAATATCTGTAGACGACCTTAATTTAGACCTTAATCTGAATTCAATCTCTGAATGTGCTGATTACATCTTTAATCCGATGAATTCTGCAATGAATAGTTTAGGCGAATCAGTAAATTATTCATGGGGAATTATCGCAGATGATGTGGTACTAAAAAACTCCACAGAAGAGAATCCATCATTCACAATGGAAGAACCCGGAACTTTTGACGTTTCTCTTACTTTATCTTCTAACATAAACAATTGTGATACAACAATCTTTTTTGAAGATATTATTGAGATTAAAGAAAATCCAGAAGTAGAGCTTTCGATGGGGCATGTTGATGTTTGTGAATTTCCTTACGAAGTAACGGTTACAGATACATCTGATTTTGATGGCAATTATTCGTGGGCATTACTAAATGAAGGCGACACAATTGAAGAAGGCAATAATGAAGCTTTTACACATAATTTTGAGACAACCGGAGCTTATATTTTAAGTTGGGAAAATGTCGACAGCATCACTTCTTGTTTTTCAACACAAAAAATAGAACTTAATTTAGATTCTATTGATATTGTACTCGATTCTAGTGAGCCATTTATAAATTATTGCACGCCTTACGTATTTAGTCCTGAAGTAATTAATCTAACTGAAGACTTCTACGGAACTTACTCTTATCAGTGGCAATTAATCGATACTTTAGGTGAAGTTTATCAAACTTTAAACTCAGTAGACGACGATTTTAATGTAGTCAACGATGGTATTTATGATCTACAGCTTACTGTTTCAAATGCAACAGACACCAGTTGTTTTGATCAGGTTATTTCAGAAGACTTTGTTGAAGTTTACGATTACGATTTAGAAGTGGAGATTCTCCAAAGCAATAGTTGCTTTAGCGAAACTGTGCAAACCATAGAAAAAACTATTTATGCTGACTTTAGTGCTCCACCAACGCTTGCTACAAATTATATTTGGGAAATAAGCTCCTCAGCAGGAGTGAATACGATATTAAATACTTCTGACACGATCAAATTGGCATTTACAGAAGCCGGAAATTATACGGTTACGTACACTGCCACAATTGAAAATAGTGATTGTGAATACTCCAAACAAATAAGTTTTGGTATTGATGCCATAGCAGAAATAAGCGTGTCCTCTGTTATTTGTTTGGGCAATCAGTTTACTTTAACAGAAAATCCGAATGCTGCAGTTGGTACGAATACATCATTCTCATGGACCTCACCAGATAATGAATTAATTATTGCTAATTCAAATAACAACCCAACAACCATAAGTACGGACGTAGCGGGAACTTACAAACTACAATTAACGGTTGTAAATGATCTAGGTTGTACGGCAATTGACTCTGTATCTATAGAAGCATATGAAGTAGATGCTTCATTTTCCAGTCCTAATACCGGAGAACAATGTAAGCCTGCGATTGTTGAATTTAATAGTTTAAATAATGATTACATCAACAGTTATACCTGGAATATACATGAAACTACTTATCTGGGAGTAGAATCTGATACAACGCATCTAACGTATTCTCCAAATCTTGAGACATTACTCGATGAAATAGCTTTATATGATGTGGAATTAATTATTAATTCGCAACACGGCTGTAAAGACACCATGTTGATAGAAGATTATGTAGAAGTCATATCGCCACTACCTTATTTCACTCTCGAACCCCGGGTTTCATGCGACACTGTTTATCTGGACATTATTGACTCATCTAGTTTTATAGACAGCTACACTTTCGATTATGGCAATGGTTCGACTCAGGGTTATGACACACTCGCAACGAATACAGCAATCTACACGTATCCTCCCGATTCAACAGCAGATTATATGGATTATTATTTAACCTTAACTACAGAGTATAAATTCTGCGCAGCTACTTTTACCGACATCGTGTCTGTTCCACGTCCTGTTTACCCTTCTGCTCCAAGTATTAATTATGTTACAGTTGAAAGTGGAGGAGTTCGTATCGAATGGTCTGTTAACAGTATTGATGAAAATTTTGATATGATACATTTATATCACGAAACGGCTTCAAGCCAACCGAATCTTATACATTCTTCAAATCAAATAACACCAAACTATTTCCCACATCCTACATTTTCTAGTCAGGTAAATAGTTATACTGCTGCACAGCAAGATAACTGTGGGAACATTTCCGATTATTCTGTGCTTCATTCAACCATATTATTAAACGCTACAAGCCCTTCCTTTGAAACAGTAGATTTAAGCTGGACACCTTATATAGGCTGGGATTCTATAGCATCTTATGACATCTACCGATCGGTACATGGTGCGCCACATCAATTGCTCAATACAATTCCGGGAAACTTGTTAAGTTATCAGGACACCAATTTGTGTGATGTAATCCATAATTATTATGTTGTAGCCAATCATCCGGAAGAAAACTTTCAGTCGCATTCCAACAGTGCTTCTATAATACCTGATTATGTAAATTATGAGGACCCACTTAATTTAGTCTATACTTCTGTTCTTAATGATGAAAACATTATGACTGAGTGGGATTATTATGCGTCTTATACAAGTGACCTGATTTCTTATACTATTGATCGTTGGGATGATTATTTTGGATGGATAATTAATTACGATCAGATTCAGCAATCACCTTACATAGATACAGTTGCAAACGTACATCATAGAAATTACAAATACCGTGTATCTTATGAAGATGATTGCGGCAATAAAGGTCCTGATAGTAATATTGGTAGAAACATCTTACTCAATGGGACGCAGAACGCCAGTCATTACGATTTGAACTGGAATTCATATGAACAGTGGGATGATGGGGTACAGGAGTACATTATTCAGTATTACAATCAATTAACGAGCACGTACCAAGATATCACTAGTGTTTCAAATACTACCTTAAATTATATCGACTCGGACCTCGCTAAAGACGGAGTGGATACCAGTTATTGTTATAGAGTAGTAGCCGTAAGAACTGCAGCCACCAATACGAGTTATTCTAATTCGCGTTGCTTTATTCCGGAACCGAAAAATTATTTCCCAAATGCATTTTCTCCAAATAACGATGGCTTAAATGAAACCTTCAAATACGAAGGACAATTTGCCAAAGAGATGAAAGCAGAAATCTACAATCGATGGGGTAACCTGGTTTATTCCAGCGATGAGATCGAATTTGAATGGGATGGAAAAAATGAAAGTACAGGTGGAGTATGTCCACAAGGATCTTACATTTTCCAATACGAACTTACCGGTTACGATGGCACGGTAATCAAAGATGATCTGATAATTTACCTGCTGAAATAAGTTATGCCCTATTTACAGTTCTGAAAGTGCCTAAAGTAAAGTGAATCAAGTTTAATGATTTGAAATTATCATACTTTGTACCTTGAACTTAATACTCCAAATTAATCTTTAACTTGCAGTCTCAATAGCATAACATGAAACGAATCGCATTTTTCCCGGGATCATTTGACCCCATAACCAAAGGTCACGAAGACATCGTACGCAGAGCTATTCCCATGTTCGATGAAATTGTGGTGGCACTTGGTGTAAACACATCAAAAAACTACATGTTCACTTTTGAGCAAAGGCTAAAATGGGTTGAAAAAACATTTGCAGATTACCCAACAGTAAAGGTGGTCAGCTACCAGGGATTAACGGTTGATGCCTGTAAAAAACACAAGGCAAACTTCATCCTGAGAGGACTTCGAAACTCCAACGACTACGAATACGAAAAGAGCATTGCCCTAATGAATCAGGCCATGGCTCCGGACATTGAAACGATTTATTTAAACACCCGTCCGGAATGG
>JANXFM010000135.1 GCA_024959975.1 Flavobacteriales bacterium | reverse complement strand
TCAATTCCATATTTAGGGATAAAAATGACATTTGTTATTACGGTTACCAAAATCAAAAACAAATTGATGTATAAATCAAACCGGTACTTATCTGAAGTCGCTATGATGGTCCCATTCACCCCTGCTGACACATCAATTAATTTGGCCAATCCTACGTAAAAAAACACCATTTGGATGCCCTGATATTTCTCCGGTACAAAAGTCAGAACATCATCAATACTCATCCAGATTCCAATAAACAACAACAAACCAATAATCATCTGATTAATAGATGTTTTTCGATACAATGTAGCAATCTCATTCACATCTCCATCTGACCAAGCTTTGGCTAATAAAGGTTTTACTATTTGCAAAATAGATCTTGCCGGAATTTCAATTAATGAAGCCATAAAAAAAGCTACGGTATAAAAGGCTACGTTTTCAATTTTCATATAATGCCCCAACATCAATACGTCTATTCTATTTACCAGTATAGCTGCTGAAGATGTTAACAATGTAATACCACCATAATGCAACATTTTTTTAGCTAAAGAATTTTCCGGCAATAGAGGGAATCCGAATTCCAACTTTAAATAGTTGGAGCTTAACAAATACGCACCAAGCAAAAACACATTAAGACCATAAATAGCCAACCAATAATAGATAAACTGATCAAAATCAATCCAGCTCATAAAATAAGCCCCCAAAAGCAGAAGCGTCATTAGGCGCAATACAAACTCTCTTAAAACAGCCGGGAAAACCGTTTTCAACTCCGACCTGGAAATACTCAATAAAACTTCAAAAAACACCAATGAAGCAACCAAAGGAAGAAGAAAAGGCTGATACTGATCAAAAAGTGCATTTTTTTGAGCATAACTTTGAAAAAACCAATCCCCAAACAAAAAAGCACCAATAACTAATAATGCTATGGACATTAAGGGGATTTGCAAAGCCAATCGATAAATGTATTTTTTGTGATCTTTTAAATAAGGAAAAAAACGTATGATCGTATTAGGGATTCCTAAATGAGCAAACTGGGCAATTACAGTAGCAATAGCTAAGATAAGCATCACCAATCCATGTCGTTCGGCACCTAAAACATTTGGAAATACAAACAGGGTATTTAAGGCACCTATTACA
This sequence comes from Flavobacteriales bacterium, assembly GCA_024959975.1. Classification (GTDB taxonomy): domain Bacteria; phylum Bacteroidota; class Bacteroidia; order Flavobacteriales; family UBA7430; genus JANXFM01. The sequence goes on along the minus strand of JANXFM010000135.1, from coordinate 4,898 downwards.
ACGCCTACAAAGCTCACAAAAGCGACACTAATTCCTTGTTTTTGTACGATTCCCATTAGCAGTTCATCTTATTTATTTGCGCTATAATTCGCTCTGATGACTTCCCATCCTGATGTGTGTGAAATAAATTCTTCATCCGAACTCTTTCTGAAGCTCCAAATTCAGGTTGATTTAGTGCCCGATCTAAACTTTCCATAAATTCAGATTGTGTACCAACCTTATCTCCGGGCGTATGGCTCTCATAATCGAACAAAAACCCTCTATACGACTGGTATTCTTCCAGATCATACGGTATGAAAACCATTGGTTTATCAAGCAAAAGAAAATCTAAATAAATAGACGAATAATCGGTTACCAACACATCTACATGTACAAGTAAACGCTGTACGTCCGGAAAAATTTCCTGATGGGCAGGTAAAATTCTACTTAGCCTCTGCTCCCCATAGTTATCCGTAATACGTTCCATTTCTTCCCGATGCCCTCTCATTAACAAATACGCATCCTGTGTTTCTAAAAACGCATTTAAACCTTCCAGATCTTTATCATTAAAAGGAAAAAATGAAGAACGCTCACCATATTCGCGCCAGGTAGGTGCATAAAGAATTACTTTTTTATTTAAATGGGCATGTTCCTGAACGAGATCATTATTCGAATGAAGCAAATAATCATTTCTAGGCGTTCCGGTCACCCATACATCATCTACATGTATATCAAAACATGATGCCAGTAGAAACTGCTCAAAGGTTGAGGCTGCACAAATGGAACTAAATTTTTGAAATCGATTTCTAGACTTTGATTCACGAATCCCTTTCACCTGTAAACTCAATCGTTTTAAAGGAATGCCATGCCATAAGTTGATGATATTTTTAGACTTCACATCCAAGAAATAAGGAAAGAAATAAGAAGCATCAGAACCATGTGAAATAACCAGATTCTTTGTCTTCAAAAACAACTTCAACCCGGATAAACTTTTTGAATAATAAGTAACGTCCGGATACTGAAGACCTATTTCATCAAACAGAGATTTATTTTTCACCAAGACCTTTACCTCATAGTTATGATCGGTATTCGAACTCAAATACTCTAAAAAATAACGACCATTATCGGCAAAATTATTCTCTGTAAAAAAAATGGTTAATAGATTATTATCCTTCGGAAATAAAGATTCTACCAAACGTGTAAACAAAGTTATTAAGTCAATAAGGATAACACTTAACAACCAGCCCTTAAAACGTTTAAACCAGGATCTCTTTACCTTCATCAATCTTTTATTTATTAATCTGTTCTAGTAAATGAGTGAATTTTGAAGCAATTACACCATGAGAATACATTTCTAAAGAACGCTCCATCTTATCCAATCCTACCGTTTTATACTTATCAAAAGTAGCTAAAATATATGACCTCAATAGTGTTTCCGATTCATACTCAACATGCGCTCCGGCAGAAGATTCTCTCAGCATCGTTTCAATATCCGTTCCTTTGGGCCCTAAACTTAATATGGGTCTATGAGCTCCGAGATATTCAAAAACCTTACCCGGAATTCTACCGGAAACATTCGCTGCCTTATTCAACAAAAGCAACAACAATTGTGAAGACTGCATGATCCGCAAAGCTTCATCTCTGCTTACCTGTCCCTTATAAATTACTTGCTCTGATAAATTTAAATCTGCAATTTCTTTCTGTAGTCCTTCATTTACCTTACCTACAAGCTGCAATTTAAACTTAGAAGCAAAGTCTTCATTTTCGTCGCAAATACTCTTGATTACCTTAATGAGGGTCGAAGGATTTCTATCTTGTCCAAGCAAACCTAAATGCGTTAAGGTAAACTGCTCATCCAACTTCGTATTAACATTAAAATCTTCCGGATCAAAACCCAGTGGAACAACTTCCACATTTTTAGCTCCAATAGATTGCAAATCTGTTTTCCACGAATCACTTACTATGGTAATTAGGTCTGCATGGTCAAACACCTGTTTTTCCATCTTTCGATGACGCTTGTGCGCCCGGGAACTAATTTTAAAATGCTGGTAATAATCTACCTGTGTCCAGGGATCCTGAAAATCTGCCAACCAGGGTAAATTGAGCTTTTTCTTTAATAAATATCCAATCCGATTTACAGAATGTGGAGGCCCTGTCGTAATGATAGCATCTACAGGATGTTTTTTTAAGTAAGCGCTAAGCTCTTTTACTACCGGATTAATCCATAAACAACGTGCATCCGGAATAAAGAAATTACCTCTGATCCATACCGAAAGTTTATGAAAAAAAGATCTTTTGGGAGTATTCTGAATCACATCAGCTAAAGCCGATTTTTGCTTCTGCCCGGTCAGCTTTTTATAAATTTCATAAGGCTCTACAATAGGAACTTTTATGATTTCCACATCTTTTGGAACATCGAGGACAGCCTTGTCATCTTCAAAAGGGTAATGTGGATCTTTTGCCGTGCAAATGACAGGTTCCCATCCGGTATTTCGCAGGTATTTCGCCAGCTTTACAGGTCGGATAATACTAATTCCTCCCGCCGGAGGCCAATAGTAGGATATGATCAATACGCGCTTCAAACTTTCTTTATTAATTTAAATCCTACAAAAGCCAGCAACAGATATATGAGACATGAACATACCAATGCCACTGAAGACCCTATCGCCACAGCTTGTGGTTCAAACTTAAATTCCACCCGATATTCACCTTTAGGTAAATTCATACCTCGCAAAACATAATTCACTCTGTAATGCTCATTTAACGATCCGTTAATGTAGGCATTCCATCCCTTAGCGTAAAATATTTCAGAAAATACAGCAAACGAAGCTTCATCCGTATTTACATCATACACCAAATGATTTGGTTCGTACGAACTCAATGTTATACTACCTCTTCCGAAATAGGAAGTATTAGAAAGTCCAAATCGTTCATCAACAAGCGCCTCATTTACCGGGTTAAATGTTGACAAAAGACTCATTTCCTCATCGGCATTCTCAACCACCTGAATCTCTTTTACCAACCAGGCTGTACCCAATCTTGAAGGATTTTGTATTGCAGTTAGTTCTCCGGACTGCCCTTTGCGAATAACATACTTCGTGTTAAGCATGTTAATCACCGAAGCATTCCCCTGAGAAATCTGCATGTCCATCAATTCCTGATAACGCTTTAGTTTGGCTCCATGATATCCGGCAAGATTGTTATGGAAATAAGAAGTCCGTGCCCCTGCATCTAACCGTTCTGTTAAATTATACACGCGAAAGTTTTGTTCTTTATCTGCCAAAATTTGGATGTCAGCAGCCGTCTTTTGAAAAGGCTGCTCCATTTTCCGGGCTTTCACAAAATCATCTCCATTTAAATAGCGTTGGTTAACTGGAAGCATGTCAGCCAAAATAAGGACTACTAAAACTCCCGAAAAAGCCAATACTTTGATCTTCTTCGTATGAAATAAATAAATACTTAATCCTGCGAGTAAGATAAACACTAGGGAACGTAAAGAATCAGATCGCAATAACGAGGCTCTGTCAGACTCCAGAGCAGAGACTAAGAAATCCGGCAACTGTGCATCTCCGGGAGAAACAAAATCAAATAGGCTTGGTCCCACCAAAGCAAATAGGATACATAAACCTCCGGTAATTCCTAAGGAATATTTTAAAGCCTTCATTACATCTTCCTTGTCTGTATTTGCAGACAGCACTTCCTTGACAGCCAGGAAGCCTAAAAACGGAATGGTTAGCTCTGCAATAACTAAAATCATTGAAACGGTACGGAACTTATTGTATCCCGGAACATAATCCAGAAAGATATCCGTTAACCACATCATATTGTGTCCCCATGCCAAAACAAATGATAAAAGCGTACAAGCAAGCAACCACCATTTCAATCTTCCTTTAACCAGAAAAGCACCTAAAACAAACAAAAAACACATAATAGCACCGATATAAACCGGTCCTGAAGTAAAAGGCTGTTCACCCCAATAGGTAGGCATTCTTTTTATAATATTCTTCGCATTGGGAACCCTGTTATTTTTTAATACCTGATAAACCTCCGAATCTTGTGAAAGCTCTGAACCTGAAGCGCCTCCCATAAAATTAGGGATCATCAAATTGAAGGTTTCCATTTTCCCATACGACCAGGAGGTCGCATAATCTTTATTTAAACCTGTGGTTTTATTATCCTGGTTTCCGTCAATGGTTAATTCTGACTGACTCCGGGTACTGTATTTCCCATATTCATAGGTGGTCCATATTTTCTCAATATTTGCTCCTATGGCGAGGGTGGCGGCAAAGACCAAGACCAAACCCGTCTTCACAAACTGAGGCACTTTTTTCTCCTTAATCGCATGTACCAATTCAAAAACGCCGAAAATAAGTACCATCATTAACAAATAGTAGGTAATTTGAAGATGATTGGCTCTCAATTGCAATGCTAAAAACAAAGCGGTTATCGCTGCTCCTCTGAGTAGCTTACCTCTGTAAGCCAAAATAATACCGGCCAAAACCGGTGCCATATAACCTATCGCATGGGCTTTGGTATTATGCCCGGCTTCGATAATAATAAATAGATAGGAAGTTAAACCAAAGCCCAAAGCTCCAGCAATAGCCATTGGAGGAGCAACACCCATACTCAATAATAAGATGTAAAAACCTATAAATGCGATCAGAACAAATGATGCTTCTTTAGGAAAATTAAATCGTACGATCTTATCTGCAAAGCGAGTCAGATTTGAAGGTGTATGATGCGAGATCTGATAGGCAGGCATTCCTCCAAACATTCGGTTCGTCCAAAGGGCTTCTTCACCAGTTTCGGCTCTGTATTCCACCAACTCCTGAGACATTCCTTTGTAATTGACAATATCTCCCTGATAAACCTTCTTTCCTTGAAATAAAGGCTGAAAATAAACAACCGTGATTATAAGA
>JANXFM010000093.1 GCA_024959975.1 Flavobacteriales bacterium | reverse complement strand
ACTTCAACTTTTGGTTACGACGATTCAATGAGACGCTACCTAAAAGCTACAGACAGAGCTGATGTGGTTGCATTGGCAGATGAAGTAGCTGAACACTTAACAGGTGATGCTGAGGTTTATGCGAATCCGGAAAAGTATTTCGATCAGGTCATTGAAATAAACTTATCAGAATTAACACCACACTTAAACGGACCGTTTACGCCCGATTTAGCAACTCCGGTTTCAGAAATGAAAGAGAAGGCTGTTGCAAACGATTGGCCTTTAGATATTGAATGGGCACTAATTGGTTCATGTACCAACTCTTCATATGAAGATTTAACACGTGCAGCTTCTATTGTTGAAGACGCTGTTAGTAAAGGAATACAACCAAAAGCTATTTTAGGTATTAACCCGGGTTCTGAACAAGTTCGTTTTACGGCCGAGCGCGATGGGTTATTAGATACCTTTAATAAATTTGAGTCGACTAGAATTTTCACCAATGCTTGTGGTCCTTGTATTGGACAATGGGATAGAGAAGGGGCTGATAAGAAAGAGAAGAACTCCATTGTTCACTCATTTAACAGAAACTTTGCTAAGCGTGCCGATGGAAATCCAAACACACACGCTTTTGTTGCTTCCCCGGAAATGGTAGCTGCAATTGCAATTTCAGGCCGTTTAGATTTCAATCCATTAACAGATACACTTACGAACGACAAAGGTGAGCAGGTGATGTTGACTGAACCTACAGGTTCTGAATTACCTTCTCAGGGATTTGCTGTTGAGGATAATGGATATCAGGCTCCTGCAGAAGATGGGTCAGGTATAGAAATTGTTGTTAGCCCGGATTCGAAACGTCTTCAATTATTGAGTCCATTTGCAGCTTGGGATGGTCAGAGTATTTCCGGAGCAAAATTGCTGATCAAGGCTGAAGGTAAATGTACGACGGATCATATTTCTATGGCAGGTCCATGGTTACGTTACCGTGGTCATTTAGATAATATTTCTAACAACTGTTTAATTGGTGCTGTTAATGCCTTTGGTGGTGCTATCAATACTGTGAAGAGTCAGTTAGATGGTTCTTTAGATGAAGTGCCAAATGTAGCCAGAACATACAAAGCTGCCGGCGTTCCTTCGGTTGTTGTGGGAGATCACAACTATGGTGAAGGTTCATCTCGTGAGCATGCTGCTATGGAGCCCCGTCACTTAGGTGTTTGTGCAGTTATCGTGAAATCTTTTGCGCGTATCCATGAAACAAACCTGAAGAAACAAGGTATGTTAGGTTTGACTTTTGTTAACGAAGCAGATTATAACCTGGTTCAGGAAAGTGATACTTTCAACTTTACAGACCTGGATGCGTTTGCTCCTGGCAAACAATTATCACTTGACCTTGTTCATGCTGATGGTTCTACAGATTCTATTAAATTAAATCACACATACAATACACAGCAAATTGAGTGGTTTAAAGCAGGTTCTGCTTTAAATCTCATTAAGGCTCAAAAGGCTCAATTAACAGTATAGTGTTACATAAAAAAGGCTGTCTGAAAAGGCAGCCTTTTTATTTATTAAAGAAAAATTAAAAAGTCGTCTAAAAATTCCTTTTAGACGACTTTTTTATACATCAATGATTATTTATCATCTCAAGAAGGTTTTTTATCATCCTGAGTTTCTTTGAGCTTCGTTTTAGATTTCGTAACCTTTATTTTGATGCTTTTCTTTTTAGCATCAAAATCAATCAATACTTTATCGCCGTCTCCGATCTTTTTACTGATAATTTCTTCTGCAAGTATGTCTTCAATATGCTTTTGAATAGCACGTTTTAAAGGTCTAGCTCCATAAGCAGAATCAAATCCTTTTTCGGAAATATAATCTTTGGCTGCTTCAGTAATTTTAGACGTAAATCCAATTTCTTTAATACGCGCAAACAATTTGTGTAATTCAATATCTATGATCTTATGTATATCGTCTCTATTTAGCGTATTAAACAAAACAACATCATCAATACGATTTAGGAATTCCGGCGCAAAAGCCTTTTTCAATGAGCCTTCTATAATGCTTTTCGAATAATCATCTAAACTATTTTTGCGAGCTGAAGTACTAAAGCCGACACCTGTACCAAACTCTTTAAGTTTACGGGTACCTACGTTGGATGTCATAATGATAATTGTATTTTTAAAATCAATCTTACGACCTAAACTATCTGTTAACTGACCATCATCTAAAGCTTGTAACAATAAATTAAATACGTCAGGGTGAGCTTTTTCAATTTCATCTAACAATACGACAGAGTAGGGTTTTCTTCTTACTCGTTCAGTAAGTTGCCCTCCTTCTTCGTAACCAACGTAACCCGGAGGTGCTCCAATTAATCTGGAAATAGCGAATTTCTCCATATACTCACTCATGTCAATACGAATCATAGCCGATTCATTATCAAAGAGTAATTTAGACAACTCCTTAGCTAATTGAGTTTTACCAACACCGGTAGGTCCCAAGAAAATAAATGAACCAATAGGTTTGTTAGGGTCTTTAAGACCTACGCGATTACGTTGAATTGCTTTTACAATTTTTTCAATAGCCTCATCCTGACCAATTACATTTTCTTTTAATTGCCCTGCCATTAATGAAAGTTTAGCTGTTTCTTTTTCAGCGACTCGCTTTATAGGAATACCGGTCATCATTGAAATCACTTCAGCAACGTCCGTGTCAGTAACTAATTCTCTATGAATTTTTACTTCTTCTTCCCAGGCAATTTGAGCATCTAACAACTCATTTTCAGTTTGTTTCTCTACATCCCTTAACTGTGCAGCTTTTTCATATTTTTGCTTTTTAACCACTTCAATCTTTTGATTTTTAATTTCTTGAAGCTTGTTTTCCAGAGCAATAATATTCTTAGGAACTTTGATGTTTTTTATATGTACACGTGAACCTGACTCATCTAAAGCATCTATAGCCTTATCCGGTAAGTGTCTGTCGCTAATATATCTACTTGTTAATTTAACACAAGCTTCTAATGCTTCATCCGTGTATGTAACATTGTGATGAATCTCATACCTATCCTTAATGTTTTTAAGGATCTGCAATGTCTCTTCATT
>JANXFM010000202.1 GCA_024959975.1 Flavobacteriales bacterium | reverse complement strand
ATACCTAAAAATAAACACAATGATTTTACAAAAAATTACAAAGATCCTATTGGCATCAACCTTGTTATTTTCATCTTGTTCTAACAAAGATGATCAGGCACCGGAAATATCTTTTGTCGAACCTGCAATGTCTATGTATGCTATTGGTGCTACGGTTCCTCTTCAATTACACATTGAGGATGATGAAGAGTTGCATGGAGTTGATATTCATATTACCAATGAGGTAAACAGTGAGATGGTCATGATGTCCTGGGAGCACATTCATGAAGGTCACCTAATGGTTGACACATCTTTTGTTGCTCATTTAGATACGAGTGTAAAGCCTATGACAAATTACTTAATTCATGTAGAAGCTGAAGATGCATCCGGAAATAAAGCAGATGCTTCTAAGTCCGTTCATATTATGGGTATGTAAGCCTAACTATTTTTTTTTAAACAGTAACGCGCCATCCAAAAGGATCTTCAGATCGACCGTATTGTAAATTTTGCAATTCGGTTTTTAGTTTCCTGGCAAAACTATCGCTTTTATCTTCAAAAGATAATTTTTGATCTTTGTAAGTGATTGAGTTAATACTGGCAACTGTTGCAGCTGTTCCGGCTCCAAAGGCTTCAGTAATATTTCCTAATCTATGACCGAGAGCGATTTTCTCTAAACCAATTTTCTCTTCTTTGCATGGAATACCAATATGATCTGCCAGTTTAATAAGGCTGTCTCTTGTAATTCCGGGTAGAATAGAATCACTTAAAGGAGGTGTGATCAATTCATCATTTCTTCTAAAGAAGATGTTCATGGTACCGGATTCTTCTATAAACTGATGATTGTTACCATCGGTCCAAATCAGTTGTTGAAAGCCCTCTTCCTGAGCCTTTTTAGCCGGGAAGAACGAAGCTCCGTAATTACCGGCAGCTTTGGCAGCTCCTGTACCTCCTGAAGAAGCACGTGTATAATCCAGTTCTACTTTTACATGAACTTCGCCTTTGTAATAAGCTTGCACCGGGCAGGTAATGATGATAAATGTGTATTCGTCCGATGGGTTGGCTTTAATAAAGTTTGAAGAAGCGAACATAAATGGACGTATGTATAAAGCTGAAGATTCCCCATGAGGAATCCATTTTTCATCCAATTTTAATAGTTCAAAAAGCCCTTCAAGAAATAAATCTTCTGGTATTTCGGGCATACACATTCTAACAGCCGATTTGTTAAAGCGTTTTGCATTCTGGTCGGGACGAAAAAGAAAGGTTTCATCCTTTGGTCCTTTATAGGCTTTCATTCCTTCAAATATGGCCTGTCCGTAGTGTAAGGAGTGGAGAGAAGGGAGTATGTTTATGGCTCCGTAAGGCTTTATTTGACCTTCTTGCCACTGCCCATTTTTATAGTTGACAATAAACATATGGTCTGAGAATACCGATCCAAATTCAGTATCTCTCCAATTGTCTTTATCACATCTACTTTGATTTACTTTTTCAATTTTCATATCTACTTAATATATCTAAAATCTTGTTGGTTTTTAATTTTTAATAAACTGTGATAAATTAATTCGATCACATGTTGCACGTCCTCAATATGTGCAGTTTCTACCGTTGTATGCATATATTTTAAAGGAAGTGATATAAGTGCAGAGGCAACTCCACCTGTAGCAAAAGCAAAAGCATCAGTATCCGTTCCTGTAGCTCTGGAAGCTGCAAGTCTTTGGAAAGGGATCTTATTCTTGTTTGCGCTATTGATAATGAGCTTTAAAAGGTTGTTTTGAACTGATGGCCCATAGCTTAATACAGGTCCGTCACCACATTTTAAGTCACCTTGTTTGATTTTGTCGATCATTGGGGTGTTGGTGTCGTGACAAACATCGGTTACAATGGCTACATCCGGACGAATGGTTTCCACAATCATTTTAGCCCCGTGCAGACCTACTTCTTCCTGTACCGAGTTGGTGATGTATAATCCGAAAGGTAGTTTCTTTTTGTTTTTGTGAAGAAGTCGCGCTACTTCAGCGATTACAAACCCTCCAATTCTGTTGTCTAACGCTCTTCCGACAAAATAACGATCGTTGAGTGTCATAAATTCATCTTCGTATGTCACAACACATCCTACGTGAATCCCCATTTTTTCAACTTCTTCTTTGGAGTTCGCTCCACAGTCTAAAAAGATGTTATCTACTTGAGGATTCTTTTCGTCTTTTGCTGTACGTGTATGTATGGCAGGCCATCCAAAAACGGCTTTAACGATTCCTTTGTCTGTGTGAATATTTACGCGTTTTGACGGTGCGATCTGATGATCGGAACCACCATTTCTGCGCAAGTACATGAACCCTTCTTTGGTAATATAATGCACAAACCAAGAAATTTCGTCGGCATGTGCTTCAATAACGACCTTATATTTAGCTTTAGGGTTTATAATACCTACTACAGTCCCATAGGTATCGACTATATAATCGTCTATATAAGGCTTGAGATAATCTAACCACAATTTCTGCCCCTCACTTTCGAAGCCGGTAGGGGATGGGTTATTGAGATAATTCTCAAGGAAAGTCAATGACTCCTTAGGGAAAAAGTTCTTTTTCATTTGTTGTATTAAATAAAAAAATATGGTTCGCCAATATACAATTTTTGCTTGGTATATTTGTGAAAAGTAAAACGCATTAATTTTGAAAAAAGAGATTGTAAAAACTTCAGATGGTTCAAATACCTTATTTGTTCCCGAACTAGATGAAACGTATCATTCTACTCATGGTGCACTTCAAGAGTCTCTTCATGTTTTTGTCAAAGAGGGCTTGCAGTTTCGGTCAGAATTAAAAGAAGTTTCTATTTTAGAGGTGGGCTTTGGAACAGGTTTAAATGCCTTGCTAAGTTTTATTGAAGCAGACAAGACCAATAAGGAAATTCAGTATACTTCGCTTGAAGCTTTTCCATTGGACTGGGAAGTTGTAGAACGACTTAATTATATGAATCTGGTACAATCGCAAGCGTATGCAGAACCTTTTAAAAAAATGCATACCTGCGAATGGGAATCTTATTTAGAGATTAGTTCCTTTTTTTGTTTAAGAAAACTTAAAGTGAAGCTTCAAGAAGTACATTTTGAAAATGAATTCGATCTGATATATTTTGATGCTTTTGCACCTCGGGTACAACCCGATCTATGGACAGAAGAAATATTTGCTTCCATGTACAAAGCTTTAAAGCCAAAAGGGGTATTGGTTACCTATTGTGCAAAAGGAACTGTAAAAAGAGCCTTGAAGGCTGTTGGCTTCGAGTTGCAAAGTATTCCGGGACCTCCGGGGAAAAGAGAAATGAGCAGAGCGATAAAGTAATTTGAAGATGACCTATGACGACGATTCTTTCTCCCCTTTTAAGGGGAGATGCCACGAAGTGGCAGAGGGGTTGTCTTTCGATAAGCTTAGGGTCGCAATGAGCTTAAAATCAATAAGTTAAATTACTCCATTTTCATTTGGTCTACAATCCTCGAAACAGCAGGGCAAACCTCAATATTTTTAAGGGTAAGAGGTAAGATTTGAGACATCTTCTTGCGATTGGTGTGTGGGTATTCTGTGCAGGCACGAGGTCTTACATCGTAGATAGAACAATAATTATCTGCATCTAAAAAAGCACAGGGACTTTCTTTAAGAACAATATCAAACTCATCATCTCGCATTAAATACTTTTGTTGAAAAGTAGATGATTTCATATTGAGGTGTTTCGCGATGCGATCGACATCCTTTTGAATAAATATAGGGCTTGTAGTTTTACAACAATTGGCACATTCCAGACAATCAATAGTCTCAAAAACTTCATCGTGTAGCTTATGAAATTTATCATCTAAGGGAGCACCTTTCATTTTTTTGAGCTTAGCAAAAAGCTGTTTATTCGCTTTTTTTTCTTGCCGGGCTTTAAGTTTTAGTTTGTCGATTTCTTCTTGCAAATTCAGATTTTTCACAAAAATACGGTTTTTATTTAGTGACCAGTGATTTAAGGAGTTGTCATTCTGAGTCTGTCGAAGAACGGATCACTCAAAATTGTCCTGCAAGCGATATTTCATTTTGATTAACATGTCGCAAGACTGCATGACAATAGCCAATCATTTCCTATTTTTGCAATCTATTCAGATAGCTATGATTAAGAAAGAACAAGACCCGATGGGGCAGGCGATATACAATTATTTTCATCATGGTGATGTAACTTCGGTAAAAGTAAATACTAATATTACAGAGGGCGAGGAATTATCTGCGTCTTATTTGTTCCGTGATTATGATGAAATGCCTTTGTTAGAAAAGAGAGCTATGGATCTGGCGAAAGGAAAAGTTCTTGATGTTGGAGCAGGGGCAGGGGCTCACAGTTTGCATTTGCAGAAGCAGGGATTTGATGTTACCGCTATGGATATTTCTGAATTGTCTTGCGAAGTGATGAGAGCCAGAGGATTAAATAAAGTTTTTTGTAAAGATATCTGGACTGTTGAATCTGAGTCTTTTGACACCATTTTGTTTATGATGAACGGCATTGGTTTGGTGAAGAATTTACAGGGCTTAGATCTGTTTTTTGAGTATGTAAAGAAGTTTGTAAATGCAGGTGGACAAATACTGTTAGATTCATCGGATATAAAATACATGTTTGAGGACGATGAAGGTGGTTTTTGGATTGATTTGAATAGCGATTACTACGGAGCGTTAGAATATAGTTTAGCATATAAGGATTTTAGAGCCGATCCTTTTCCCTGGCTGTTTATCGATTTTGAGCGATTAAGAGCGTCTGCCATCAGAGCCGGGTGGCATGTTGAGCTTATTTATGAAGATGATCATTTTCATTATTTAGCAAAATTGACAATAAATGGGTAACTTCACCCAGATGAGAGTATTGCGTTTATTGTATATTTAACGTCTAATCTAAAAAAGAATAAAATGAATTATTTAAAAAATGGAGTAATTCTATTTGCACTATTTTTATTTACATCCTGTATGGATGAAGATTCATCGAGGATAAGTAACTCTTTTGATGTTCAGCCTTATATAGCAATTCCTTTAATTCATTCTACCACAACTTTAGGCGATTTGTTACCTGATGATGAGCATATTTCAACTGATGATGATGGATTGATAAGAATTACTTACCGAGAAGATAGTATTGTACAAGTTGAAAGCGATAGTTTGTTGCAGATTGAAAATCAAGTCCCTACAGAGGAGTCTTTTCTGTTAGGAGTAATAGATCTGACAGATTTTGATATTGACATGCATGTAGCTTTGTCAGAAATTATAGGTAACCTTGAAGGAGTATTGGCAACACAGATTAACAATGCTATTGCTCTTGCTCAGTCTTCCGGTTTAGGTATCGCTTACTTTCCACCAATTACCCCACAGTCGGGTGGGGTGTATACTCAGACAGGATCTGACAAATTTGAGTCTGTTTTGATTACGGAAGGGACTTTGGGTATTGAAATTACTAATAATTTCCCTATTGAAATTTCTTCATTGCAACTGCAGTTACTAAACACTATTGACCAGTCTGTATTGGGAACATTTTCGTTTAACGACATCGGAGTAGGAGCTACGAAAACATCTTCAATTAATTTGAGTAATTCCTTAATGTACAATCAACTAGATTTGGAGGTCGTTGAGTTAAGCTCTGATGGTAGCGGTTCTAACCCACTTGATCAAACCACCTGGGTACCTATTTCTGGAACAGAGCGATTGGACATTGCTATTAGTGGTACTTCTATACGAGCTTCAGAAGGAATGGTTAAATTTCTAGAGCAAGAAGGTCCGGAAGATGTTTTTGTTATTGATATGGAATTTGAAGATGATGTTGAAATTAGTCTGATTGAATTGTCTGCAGGTAATTTTGTTTACTCCTTTGAATCTACTGTAAATACGGTCTTGGAATTAACTATTGAGATCCCTCAGTTGGTAGACGAAATGGAAACTGCATTTTCTGAAGTGATTCAAGTTGAAAATACTACCTCTATTGGTGCACAGACTATATCGCTTCCACTAGATAATTATAAGTTTGATTTTTCAGGATCCGTAAATCAACTTCAGGTAAATTATTCATCTCATATTTTGGGTACAAATACCTTTGAGTCGTATAACCAAGATGATGAGGTTAATATTTCCATAGGAATGGAGGGTTTAGAATTCAGTTACATAGAAGGTTATTTTGGTCAGATAGAAGAAGAAATTGAAGAGGGTTTATTGGATATGGATGTAAGTGTTTTAGACGATATTGCTTCCGGAATTCGTTTAGAATCTCCAAACCTTAGATTTACAGTAGATAATACCATTGGAATTCCTTTTGAGATCGATCTGGATCTGACCAGTGTAAATGAGGGAGAAACGGTTTCTCTTAATGGGCCGATGATGGAGATTGCTTCTGATGCAACGACCTTAATAGATTTTAACAATACCAATTCGCAGCTTTCAGATCTGATCGCATTAAATTCTTCGGAAATATCTTATAGCGGATCGGTCTTATCTAATCCTTTGGGCAATACAGGTGAAGTAAATTCAATAAGTTCGGGTACAAGTATTACTATTGGTTTTGAAATGGATCTTCCACTTCATATGCGGGTTGAAGAAGCGGGAATAACAGACACTTTGGTATTAGATTTTGGCGATGAAAACGATGAAGATTCGGTTAACGACTACGTAGAATCTGTTAAACTGAAGCTACATATAGAAAACGAGTTTCCTTTGGATGTCGATGTTACTGTTATGTTTGTAGATTCTGTAAGTGGATCAGTACTTGATTCTTTGAATATAGAATCGTTCGAAGCTGCCGAGGTAGATGAAAATGATCGTACCATCACAGCAAAGGTTTTCGAGACAGATGTCGTGTTAGATGCGGATCAGATCGACGCTCTTTTTAATGCCAACAGAGCATTGTTAGACATTAAGATGAATTCTTACGATAGTGAAAATACGGCAGTAAGACTTTATACAGATTATGAGTTTATTGTAGGAATAGGTGTGATATTAGAATTAAAAATTGAAGAATAATGAAAAAGTATTTCATCGTATTAGCATCAGTAATTTTTACGGGCTTAAATGCCCAGAATATTCATACCGGATATTATTCAAATGCATTTATTTTACAGTCGGCTTCAAATCCGGCAGCTTTTCCGGAAGCCAATACAGTAGTAGGATTTCCCGGTTTATCAAATCTTAATTATGGATTGCAGTGGCCTTTTAGTTTAAACGAAGTCTTCCAAAAAGGACTAGACGATTCTTTGCGAATCAATTTACCCTCTATCATTTCAAATATGGGTAAGAAGGATGTTTTACATCTGGA
>JANXFM010000001.1 GCA_024959975.1 Flavobacteriales bacterium | reverse complement strand
TGGATTTGAGCAGTCTGTAGATTATGAAAAGATAGAAAATGCAAAAAAATTAACCCGTTCAGAATACAGCTTTGATCCACGTTTAGGGTTTATCTCATTAAACAGGGCTTTGAATTCGGATGAGATTTTGGCAGTTGCTTTTCAATACACCAACAATGGTACTCCTCATCAGGTAGGAGAGTTGTCTACCGATGTTGCTTCGCCGGATGCTTTGGTTTTAAAATTACTTAAGAGTACTACCGTAGATATTGAACTTCCCATGTGGAAGTTATTAATGAAAAACGTCTATGCGCTTGGGGCGTACCAAGTAAATAAAGAAGATTTTGATCTACAGATTCTGTATCAGGATGATGAGTCGGGAACACCTTTACCATACATTCCTGAAGAAGGTTTAAGTGGTGAGTTATTGATTCAAACCATGAATCTCGATAATCTAAATCAAAACAACGACCCTGGGCCTAACGGTGTTTTTGACTTTATTCCGAATTTAACGATAAAAACTTCCAATGGCCGGGTTTATCTGCCCGCAAAAGAGCCTTTTGGAGATTATTTACGGGAGAAGTTTCTAGAAGCAGGGATGACCAATGAGCTTGCAGATCAATATGTGTATGATGCACTCTATGATTCAACGAAAACAGCAGCTTCGCAAGTTGCCGAGCTCAATAAATTCATCTTAAAAGGGCAGTACAAATCTTCGTCGGGGTCAGATATTCCTCTTAATGCGATGGATGTACCTCAAGGGTCGGTAACGGTAACCATGGGAGGAACACCTCTTGAAGAAAACGTACACTACACCGTAGATTACAACCTCGGAAGAGTTAAAATTATCGATGAAGGTATCTTAAGCTCGGGACAACAAATTGACGTGAAGTTAGAAAGTAATTCCGGTCTTTCATTGATGACAAAGCGCTACTTAGGCTTACATGCCGATTACAAGTTTAACGATGATTTGATACTCGGAGCAACGGTTTTAAATCTTTCAGAAAATAGTCGGTCTCCTAAAATTAATATGGGTGAGGAGCCCATATCCAATACCATTTGGGGGTTTAACGGTTCCTACAAAACGGAAGCTCCCCTGCTGACTAAAATTATTGATAAACTTCCTTTGATTGAAACCAAGGAGAAGTCAACGATCATTTTAACCGGTGAATTTGCTCAGTTTATTCCCGGGCATCCAAAGTCAATAAATGTAGATGAAACAGGAACAGCCTACATCGATGATTTTGAAAATAGCCAGTCGCCAATAGATTTACGAACATCTTATGCATGGAATCTGGCAAGTACGCCGCAAGATGATGAGCTATTTCCCGAGGCATCGTCAACGAATAACCTCAGCTATGGTTACAACCGTGCTTTATTGTCTTGGTACATCATTAATTCAGACCTTCAGAGAAAAACGTCTTATTCCCCAAACCATTTAACTGATGATGATCGAGAAGCCTCTTACGTTCGTGAGATATCTATCAATGAGATCTTTCCTGATAAAGATATCCCTCATGGACAACCTTTGCGATTACGAACCTTTGATCTTGCATTCTATCCCAACGAAAGAGGACCTTACAATTTTGATGTAGAAGGTGTAGCCGGAACTTCTTCCGGATTGAAAGCTGATGGAGAATTAGCGGCCCCGGAAACCCGTTGGGGAGGGATTGTTAGAGAAATTCAGACCAACGATTTTGAAGTAGCGAATATTGAATTCTTAGAATTTTGGATGATGGATCCTTTTATCGAAGCGCCTAATTCGGGCGGTGGTGATTTTTACATCAACTTAGGTAACGTATCCGAAGATATTTTAAAAGATTCGCGAAAGAGTTATGAAAACGGATTACCCATAGATGGTAACGAAGAAGATGTTGATACGACAGCCTGGGGTAGAGTGCCATCGGTACAAGCTTTGGTAACTGCGTTTAACAGTGGTGAAAAGGCTCGCGACCTTCAGGATGTTGGTCTTGATGGTCTGGACGATGAAATGGAGCGTACTTTTATTCCCCCTGTCGTTGGTGAGACCAATTCCTATTTGGATCGAATCAGATTGACACACGGCGAAGGTTCTGATGCCTATGTGAAAGCAAATAATGACCCTGCTGCAGATAATTACCATTTCTATTACGGTGAGGATTACAATGATCAGGAGAAAGGGATTTTGGAACGTTACAAAAAATACAATGGTTTAGAAGGGAACTCGCTAATTCCAAATGATGGTCAGCTGGCACAACCCTACACGCAACTTCCCGATGTAGAGGATATCAATAGTGATTACACCTTAAGTGAAACAGAATCTTACTACCAGTACAAGATCAGTATGCGTCCACAAGATCTGGGAGATGTGGGTAGTAATTACATTACTTCGATTATTGACAATGCCGGACCAAATAATGATACGCGTTGGATACAGTTTAAAGTACCTATCCGTTCTTTCGATAAAAAAATAGGAAGTATTCCCGACTTTAAATCCATTCGTTTTATGCGAATGTTTATGACAGGATTTGAGGACCCGACAGTATTGCGTTTTGCTACATTAGATATGGTTCGTGGAGAATGGCGTAAGTATTTAAATAGTTTGACAGAGCCCGGTACACCCATAGAAAATGAGGAAACCATGTTCGATATTTCTGTGGTAAACTTAGAAGAAAATGGAAGGAGAGACCCGGTTCATTACGTACTCCCTCCGGGCATTGAGAGAGAGCGTTTTTATGGTTCAACAACCATGCAAGAGCAAAATGAGCAGTCTATTAGTTACAAAATATGCGACCTGCAGGATGGAGATGCTCGTGGAGCCTTTAAGAATGTAACCATGGACATGAGAACTTACAATAAGATAAAGTTCTTTGTACATGCCGAAGAGAAAGACCCGGGGTATCCCTTAAACGATAATGATCTGAGTATGTTTATTCGTGTGGGTACGGATTACAATTCCAATTATTATGAATATGAAATCCCTTTAAAAGTTACCCCTTGGGGTGCTTCAGCACGAGATGAAGTCTGGCCGGAAGACAATCAGGTAGAGATAGATTTTAGTCTTTTAAAAGCCGCTAAGTCTGCCCGAAATGCCGAAATTAGAGATGGGAATGTAAACGTGAGTTTTACGCAGCCTTATTTTTATCAGCCGCAAGGAGAAGAAAAGCGTGTTACGATTATGGGTAATCCGAATTTGGGGAACGTTCGGACGATTATGTTAGGAGTTCGGAATCCCGAATCAGACCCCAACTTCAATCCTGTTGATGATGGGGATCCTAAATGTGCCGAAATATGGATCAATGAACTTCGTTTAACCGATTTTGATGAGCGTGGAGGTTATGCTGCCAAAGCACAATTGAAAACTCGTTTGGCCGATTTGGGAAGTATGACCCTGGCAGGAAATATGAGTACTGTTGGTTTTGGTAGCCTGGAGCAAAGTGTTACCGAAAGAAATAAAGAGGAAACGCGCCAATACAATTTTACCTCAAACGTAGAGCTGGGAAAACTCTTTCCGGAGGAAGCCAATGTAAAAATACCCGTTTTTATTGGCGTATCTGAATCCATACTCAGACCACAATTTAATCCATTAGACCCGGATGTTGAATTGCAAGCTACCCTGTCTGATGAAGGAATGAGCGAGGGAGCTCGTGATACCTTGAGAAGTGTTGTTGAGAATTACACCATGCGTCGCTCCATTAATTTGACCAATGTACGTAAAGAACGCAGCAGAGGAAAGGGGAGAAAAGCATCGAAAGAAGTTGGAAGAAAGCCCGGTGAAAAAGAAGGTCGTGGAGGTTCGAAAAAGGGTAAAGGAGGCTCTAAGAGCAGACTCTACGACATCGAAAATGTTAGTTTAAGCTATTCCTACAACGAGATATTTAACCGCAACATCAATACTGAATTCAGTATGATGAGAGAGCATAACGGAGGTTTGGGGTACAATTTCAACAACAACCCGAAAAACTACAAGCCATTTAGTAAGATCAAGTTTTTAAAGAAATCGAAGTATTTAAGGTTGATAAAAGACTTTAACTTCTATTTGTTGCCAAAATCAATCTCTGCCCGAACAGATTTCAACAAGTCCTATTCGGAAACGAAAATGCGAAACATTGCCGCTTTAAATACAATGGTTCCACTAAACATTGTTGAGCCCGACACCATGTTTAGTAAGCAGTTTGATTTTACTCAGAATTACAGTGTGAAATACGATCTGGCGAGAAGTTTAAAATTGAATTTTTCTGCCAATACACGTTCTATCATAGATGAGCCGGAAGGAAAGATCGATACCCAGACTGAGAAAAAAGCCTTACGAGATAGCATTCTTACCTTTGGTCGACCTACTCAATATCATCATCAATTTGATGTGCGTTACACAGTGCCGATCAATAAATTCCCTTTAACCGATTGGATCAGTTTAACCTTAAATTACAATGGAACCTATGATTGGAATGCCGGGTCTATGGCGCTGGTAAACGATTCGATTAATTTGGGTAATGTCATACAGAATACCAATAAGCAGCGAATTAATGCTCAATTAAACATGAAGACTTTGTACAACAAAGTGCCTTATTTTAAGAAAGTAAATGCCAAATCTAAAAAGAGTAGCGGAGCAAAAAAACGTAAAGATTCCAAAGAAAAGGATGC
>JANXFM010000201.1 GCA_024959975.1 Flavobacteriales bacterium | reverse complement strand
ATAAATAGTGTGAAGAAAACACAAAAAGATTTTCTTGTAAAAAAAATATCCATATCTTTGCTCAGAGTAAAAAAAGAAAAATGAATTTTTATCAATCACATCATCATTTACATACTGAAACTCAGACGAGACAGATATGATGCGTGTGCACTAAATATCCGAACCCCGTTTGAGTAGATCAAACGGGGTTTTTGTTTTTCAACTTCCAGGTTTACTCAAACATTTAACAACAACACAATAAAAATGAGTAAACTAAAAATTGCAATCCAAAAAAGCGGTCGATTAAATCAAGATTCACTTAAGCTGTTAAAAGCCTGTGGAATTGATGTCAATAATGGGAAAGATCAACTTAAGGTTGATGTTCAGAATTTTCCTTTAGAAATACTACACCTCAGAAATTCTGACATCCCTCAGTATGTGGAGGATGGCGTTGTTGATGTGGCGATTGTTGGTGAAAATCTTTTGATTGAAAAAGAAAAACAAATTACCATAGTCGAAAAGTTAGGTTTTTCTAAATGCCGAGTATCCTTAGCTGTCCCAAAAGATGTGGACATTGATACCCTTGATTACTTTGAGGGAAAGAAAATAGCTACATCGTATCCAAATACAGTGATTTCTTATTTAAAGAAGAACAATATTAATGCAGAGATCCACACGATTTCGGGTTCCGTTGAAATTGCTCCAAATATTGGTTTGGCAGATGGAATTTGCGATATTGTCAGTTCGGGAAGTACACTCTTTAAAAATGGATTAAAAGAAACGCAGGTGATCCTTACGTCACAGGCCGTTTTAGTGAAATCCAACAAATTGGAAAACGAAAAGGAAGAGATTTTAGATCGCCTTTTATTCAGAATACAATCTGTTTTAAGGGCTAAAAACACAAAGTACATTTTAATGAATGTACCTGATTCAAAAATTGAAGAGGTCAGTAATATTCTTCCGGTATTAAAAAGCCCTACTGTTTTGCCATTGGCAGAAAAGGGGTGGAGTTCATTACACAGTGTAATTGAAGAAAATAAATTTTGGGATATCATCGACGAACTAAAATCAGTAGGAGCTGAGGATATTTTAATTATCCCAATTGATAAAATGGTGCTCTGATGATTGTAGTAGACAGGCCAAATAGAAATGAATGGGCTACCTATGCGCTTCGTCCGGCAATTAAAAAACAAGAATTAAACAATCTTGTTAATGAGGTGCTGAATGAAGTACAACAAGATGGGGATAAAGCTCTTTTTCGGTACACTGAAAAGTTTGACAAGGTAAAGCTTGATGGTTTTGAAGTAGATAACGACGAAATTGAGAAAGCAATAGGTCTGGTTTCAGAAGAATTGAAAGCTGCCATAGCACTTGCGATGCGAAATATTGAAAAGTTTCACGCATCACAAATCCGTGTTGAAAAAGAGATTGAAACCGTTGAAGGGGTTCGATGTTGGAGAAAAAGCGTAGCTATTGAAAAGGTTGGCTTGTACATACCCGGAGGTTCTGCACCCTTATTTTCTACCATATTAATGCTTGCTATTCCGGCTAAACTTGCCGGATGCAAAGAAATAGTGGTCTGTACACCGGCAAATGCAAAAGGAGAAATTAACCCTGCAATCTTGTATGCCTGTAATTTAACAGGGGTCAAAAAGATCTACAAAGTCGGGGGAGCTCAGGCAATTGCTGCCATGGCAACTGGAACAGAAACGATTCCTCAGGTTTACAAAATTTTTGGGCCCGGCAATCAATTTGTAACAAAGGCAAAAGAGTTGGTGCAACAAAAAGGTGTGGCCATTGATATGCCTGCAGGCCCGAGTGAAGTACTGATTATTGCTGATGAGACCTGCAATCCATCATTTGTGGCAGCAGATCTCTTATCTCAAGCTGAACACGGGGCTGATAGTCAGGTGATTTTATTATCTGATAATTCTGAGATAATCAACAAGGTGAATCTAGAATTAGATAAACAACTGGTAGCATTACCTAGAAAAGACGTGGCATCAGAAGCATTAAAAAACAGTAGAGCCATCATCTTAGATAGCCTGGATGAGTGCATAGAATTTAGTAATACCTATGCTCCGGAACACTTGATTATTGCATCAGAATCTGCTTCTAATTTTGTAGATAAAATAGTGAATGCAGGATCTGTGTTTTTGGGCAATTACAGTTGTGAAAGTGCCGGAGATTATGCGAGTGGCACTAATCACACCTTACCTACGAACGGTTTTGCAAGAAACTACAGTGGTGTGTCTGTTGATAGCTTTGTGAAGAAAATAACCTTTCAAAACCTGGACAAAAAAGGAATAGAGAACATAGGTCCCGCAATAGAAATTATGGCCGAAGCAGAAGAGCTTTTTGCTCATAAAAATGCGGTTACTTTAAGATTAAACGAAATTAGAAATGTTTAACATAGAGAACATAACTCGAAAAAATATTTTGCAAATGAAAGCTTACAGTTCTGCCAGATCAGAATTTCAGGGCTTTGCAAATGTTTTTTTGGATGCTAATGAAAATCCTAACGAAACGATGTTGAATCGTTATCCTGATCCTCTGCAAAAAGAACTTAAAAAGGAGATCGGGAAATTAAAAGGGATTGGATCGAGTCGGATATTCCTTGGAAACGGGAGTGATGAGGCGATTGATCTGCTTTTTAGAGCATTTTGTGAGCCCGGAGTTGATAGAGCATTTATTTTCCCTCCAACCTACGGAATGTATTCGGTTTCTGCAGCGATAAACAATGTTGAAGTGGTTGAGTTGTCCCTTGAAAATGACTTTCAGTTGCCTTTATTTGATGCGATCAAAGATCAATTACAATCGGCAGGATTGCTATTTATCTGTTCACCTAACAACCCGACAGGTAATGTGATCAACAAAAAAGCAATACAAAACATTGCTGATAATTTTTCCGGTTTAGTGGTTGTTGATGAGGCATACATTGATTTTTCTACTGAAAAAAGCACCCTGTCTTTATTAAATGAAACACCCAACCTTGTGGTGTTGCAAACATTTAGTAAAGCCTGGGGATTGGCAGGACTAAGAGTAGGGATGGCATTTGCTAGTGAGGAAATAATTAACATTTTAAACAAGATCAAACCTCCTTACAACATAAACACGCTCAGTCAAAAAGAAGCATTAAAAATATTAACTAAATCCTCTGTTACAGAAGATCAAATAGAAACTATTAAAAAAGAGCGGGAAAAACTAAGTGTCGAATTAAAACAATTAGACAATGTTGTTCAGGTTTTCCCTTCTGAAGCAAATTTCATATTGGTTGAATTTGAGAATTCTGAAGCCTTATTCAATACATTAATTGAAAAAGGGATTATTGTCAGGAACAGATCAAAACAGGTAAAAGGCTGTATTCGAATAACGGTTGGAACACCGGAAGAAAACACCCTGTTACTAAACACTTTAAAAGAGATGCAGCGATGAAAAAAGTATTATTTATCGATAGAGATGGCACATTAGTTATTGAGCCACCTGTAGATTATCAACTGGATAGTTTAGAAAAATTGGAATTCTACCCGGGTGTGTTTTCAGGTTTGTCAAAAATTATCAGGGAATTAGATTTTGAAATTGTTATGGTCACCAATCAGGATGGACTGGGTACAGACTCTTTTCCTGAAGACACATTCTGGCCGACACAGAATAAGATCATACAAGCATTTGAAAATGAAGGCATCGTATTTTCTGAAATTTTAATCGATAAAAGTTTTCCGGAAGAAAATGCGCCTACCCGAAAACCCCGAACCGGCTTATTGAATAAATACATACACGGTTCGTATGATCTTGAGAACTCGTACGTAATTGGTGATAGAGAAACCGATATTGACCTGGCGAAAAATCTTAGTTGTAAAGGTATTTTCATAGGAGAAAACAATAGTGATGCTGCCTTGAACTCAAAAAGCTGGGAGGAGATCTATCAATATCTTAAATCTAAGCCCAGAAAGGCCAAAGTACAACGAAAGACCAACGAAACAAACATTGAAATTGAATTGAATTTGGATGGGGCAGGGAAGAGTACTATTTCAACAGGAATAGGCTTTTTTGACCACATGCTGGAACAAATTTCCAGACATGGGAATCTTGACTTGAACATTAATGTTTCCGGGGATCTGGAAATTGATGAACACCACACCATTGAAGATGTAGCAATTACGTTGGGAGAAGCATTTTTAGACGCTTTAGGTTCTAAAAAAGCCATCGAACGCTATGGGTATTTATTACCTATGGACGATTGTTTAACTCAAATTGCCATTGATTTTGGTGGAAGACCCTGGTTGGTTTGGGATGCCGATTTTAAACGAGAGATGATTGGAGAAATGCCTTCAGAAATGTTTATGCACTTCTTTAAATCATTTAGTGATGCTGCAAAATGCAATTTGAATGTGAAGTCTGAAGGTGAAAATGAACACCACAAGATCGAATCCATATTTAAAGCATTTGCAAAAGCAATAAAAATGGCCGTAAGCAAAACCAGCAACTATTCAATTCCAAGTACAAAAGGAAGTTTATGATCGCGATTATTAAATACAATGCGGGTAATACTTGTTCTGTTCAAAATGCTCTGAACCGATTGGGTTATGAAAATCGGATAACAGATGTAGAAGAAGAACTGCTAAAAGCTGATAAAGTCATCTTTCCCGGAGTGGGAGAGGCGAGTACAGCTATGTCTTATTTAAAAGAACGAGGATTAGATCGGGTTATTTTAGGATTAAAACAGCCCGTACTTGGAATTTGTTTAGGCTTACAACTGATGTGTGAAAAGACCGATGAAGGTGATACAAACTGTTTGGGCATCTTTAAAAACAAGGTTCGTAAGTTTCCGAACAAAGAAATTGTTCCACATATGGGTTGGAACAACTTTACTGAAGTTCGTGGAACACTTTTTAATGGGATCTCTCAAGATAAGGATGTCTATTTCGTGCATAGTTATTACGCTGACATTTCAGAACAGACAACTGCCGTATGTGATTACATCAGCCCATTTAGTGCGGCACTGGAAAAAGATAATTTTTATGCGACTCAATTTCACCCCGAAAAATCGGCTGATATTGGAGAGCAAATACTTAAAAACTTTTTGGAACTATGAGAATAATTCCTGCAATAGACATCATAGACGGTAAATGTGTTCGTCTGACGAAGGGCGATTACAGTACAAAGATAGTGTACAATGAAAATCCGCTTGAGGTAGCTAAAGAATTCGAAGCAAACGGCATTAAACACCTGCATTTGGTAGATCTGGATGGTGCTAAATCCAAACGAATTGTCAATCACAAGATTCTGGAAAGCATTGCATCTGCAACCAATTTAAGTATTGACTTTGGAGGTGGCTTGAAATCTGACGAAGATTTAAAAATTGCATTAGAATCAGGTGCTAACCAGATAACAGGAGGGAGCATTGCTGCAAAAAACAGACCCGTATTCTTAGATTGGATCAAACGATATGGTGGTGAAAAAATCATATTAGGTGCTGATTGCATGAATCGAAAGATCGCTACTGACGGATGGTTGGAAAGTTCGGAACTCGACATTATTGAATTCATTCAAAATTATGAACTTGAAGGTGTTCAATATGTAATTTGTACCGATATTTCAAAAGACGGAATGCTTCAAGGGCCTTCCATTGATCTGTACAAAGAAATTATTGAAGTGTCAAAGGTTAAGCTCATCGCCAGTGGTGGAATCGCGAATCTTCAGGATCTGATAGACTTAAAAGAGATTGGATGTGAAGGAGCCATACTAGGGAAAGCTATTTATGAAGGCAAAGTGACATTAAAAGAGCTACGAGACCTATGTTAAAGAAAAGGATCATACCCTGTTTGGATATTCAAAATGGAAGAACAGTAAAAGGAATTAATTTTGTTGGTATTCGTGATGCCGGTGATCCTATTGATTTAGCTAAAAGATATGTTGAAGAAGGCGCGGACGAATTGGTGTTTTTGGACATTACCGCAACGATTGAAAATCGGGATACGCTTGTGAGTCTAGTTAAACGTATTGCCAAAGAAATTGACATTCCATTTACCGTTGGTGGGGGAATAAATTCTGTTGAAGATGTATCCAGGATCATTAGTGCGGGAGCAGACAAAGTTTCGGTTAACTCTTCGGCGGTAAGACGTCCGGAATTGATCCGGGAAATAGCTGATGAATTTGGAAGTCAATGCGTTACTGTAGCAATTGATACGCAAAAAATGAACGACGGTTGGAAAGTCTTTACACATGGTGGTCGCAAGGAAACGGAATTAAAAACCACAGACTGGGCAAAGCGTGCTGAAGAACTCGGAGCAGGGGAGATTCTATTAACCTCAATGAACAACGACGGTACCAAAGCAGGTTTTGCCTTGGAGATTACAGGTCAGGTGAGTGAACTGGTTAATTTACCCGTCATAGCTTCGGGAGGAGCGGGATTAAAAAAAGATTTTGAAATACTATTCAATACCACAAAAGCAACGGCAGGACTGGCAGCGAGTATTTTTCACAACAACGAAATTCACATTCAGGATCTCAAAAAATATTTACAAACGAAAAAAATACCGGTAAGATGCAAATAGATTTTAGTAAAAATGACGGACTCGTTCCGGTAATCGTTCAGAATACTGCAACACTTCAGGTTTTGATGTTGGGATACATGAATGAAGAAGCTTTTGAGCTGACCAAAGAAAAAGGTCTTGTAACATTTTACAGCAGAAGCAAACAACGCATCTGGATGAAAGGGGAAACATCGAACAACACCTTAAAAGTAGATGATATCCAAATTGATTGTGACAATGATACGCTGTTAATCAAAGCGACACCAAATGGCGTAACCTGCCACACCGGATCTACATCATGCTTTAAAGAAGAAACTTCAAAAGGGTTTGTTTATGAGTTGGAGCAGATTATCAATGATCGAATTGATAATGATGATGCAGCCTCTTACACAAATAAATTATTTAAAAGAGGAGTAAACAAAGTTGCTCAGAAAGTGGGTGAAGAGGCTGTGGAAGTTGTTATCGAAGCAAAAGACAATAATGATGATTTGTTTAAAAACGAAGTAGCCGATTTAACGTACCACCTATTGATTTTACTTAAATACAAGGGCTTTAAATTCGAAGAAATTGAACAAATTTTACAGGAAAGATCGGCTAAATAACAATTGGTAATTGAAAAAGGCTGTTTCAAAAAGCATGTCAAAGTAAGGCTTGATCCGACAAACCTGATAGCTATCAGGATGTAACTTTTAATTTGACAAAAATTTTGACCATTTTAAGAGGGAATCAGACTTGAAGTGAAATTAACTTGTAAATCCCATCATTTTTGCTATTTTTGTACAGTTAATCATGAAAACAAACCAATTACATATCAACTGTTGTTGCATTACATCTCCTTTGTGAACCAAATGGGCAACTAGTGCTATGTAAATCAATCATAACCTATCCATTTGGATGGGTTTTTTTAGTTTAAGAAATGAAGCAATTCAATCAAAACATCCTTGATGTTATCGGTAATACACCGATCGTAAGATTAAACAAAGTAGCCAGTCACGTAGATTCTGACATCTATGTGAAATTGGAGTACATGAACCCCGGCGGATCTATTAAAGACCGTATGGGTGTCTACCTTTGCCAAAAAGCTGTAGAACGTGGTGATTTAAAGCCGGGTGGAACTATTGTAGAATCTACTTCCGGTAATACGGGCGTGGGTATTGCATTATTTGCTGCAATTTACGGATACAAATGTGTA
Source organism: Flavobacteriales bacterium (assembly GCA_024959975.1). GTDB lineage: Bacteria > Bacteroidota > Bacteroidia > Flavobacteriales > UBA7430 > JANXFM01. The sequence goes on along the minus strand of JANXFM010000201.1, from coordinate 6,132 downwards.
TTTGTAATGGCCGACAAGCAGTCCAAAGAAAAAATAGACAACTTAAAAGCATACGGAGCTAAAGTATTGGTGTGTCCTACAGATGTAGAACCGGAAGACCCTCGTTCTTATTACTCCGTTGCTGCTAAATTGGGAAAACTTCCTAATTCTGTTTTTTTAGATCAATATGGGAACATGGATAATGGTGCTTCTCATTATGATATTACCGGACCTGAGATCTATGAGCAAACGAAAGGGGAATTTGACACGTTTATGGCCGGTGTAGGTACAGGAGGTACCATATCAGGATGTACACGCTTTTTAAAAACAAAGATGCCCAATCTAAAGTCTGTTGGAGTAGATTGTGAAGGATCTATTTTGATGCACTACCATAAAACCGGTGGTGAAATAGGTGAAGCAAAATCTTACGTTGTTGAAGGAATAGGGGAGGACTTTATTCCGGACAATGTAATATTTGACCAGATTGATGATTTTGTAATGGTAGGAGATGAAGAATCCTTCCACATGACGAGAAGATTATTGCAGGAAGAAGGAATTTACTCAGGTGGATCAAGTGGATCTGCTGTTGTAGGAGCTATCAGGTATGCAGAATCATTAGAGAAGCCAGAACGTATTTTGGTGATCCTTCCGGATTCAGGAAATCGCTATGCGTCTAAAATTTACAAAGAAGACTGGATGCGTGAGATGGGATACATTAAAGGAGAAATTATTAAAGACGAATTAGATCTAGAGATCGAAAAAATATTAGGAAATGACTAATCACACTGATTTACATAAAGGAACAAAAGTTATTCACGTAGGAAATGAGCCCGACGAAAAAACAGGTGCGGTAATTCCACCTATTTACCAGACTTCAACATTTGTGCAGTCTAGTCCGGGTGAGCATAAAGGCTATGAATACACACGATCTCACAATCCAACAAGAACCCGATTGGAAGAATGTTTGGCTTCATTGGAAAATGCCGAACACTGTTTAGTGACTTCGAGTGGTATGGCAGCTATTTCTTTAATATTTCAAACGTTCCCTCAAGGAAGTAAAATTCTATGTGGAGATGATGTTTACGGTGGTACGTACCGTATTTTAAACACCATCTACAACGAACGCTTTGAGATCAAGCATGTAAATACGACAGATATCGAAGCCGTAAAAGAAGAGTTAAACACCTATCAACCTGATCTGGTTTGGCTGGAATCTCCAACCAATCCAATGTTGCAAATTAGTGACATTAAGGCTATTTGTGAGGCTTCTCATACGGTAAAAGCAAAGGTTGTGGTTGATAACACTTTTATGAGTCCTTACTTCCAAAATCCATTGGACTTAGGAGCCGATATGGTCGTACATTCCTTAACGAAATACATCAACGGACATAGTGATGTTGTCGGTGGGTCGATTATGCTTAATGATAGCGAACATTACGATAAGCTTTGGTATTTACAAAATTCAATTGGACCAAGCCAGTCACCATTTGATAGCTGGTTGGTGTTAAGAGGAATAAAAACACTAGCTTTACGTATGCAGGCTCACGCAAGTAATGCCATTGAGATTGCTCAATTTTTAGAAACACACCCAAAGGTTGAGAAGGTTATTTATCCGGGATTAGAATCACACCCTCAACACGAACTAGCCAAAAAACAAATGTCGGGATTTGGTGGTATGTTAAGCATCTGTATTAAGGGTGATTTACAAGCAGCCAAAAAGTTTTTAGAAGAAGTGAAATTGTTTGTTTTGGCAGAAAGTTTAGGTGGTGTGGAAAGTTTAATTGAACATCCGGCAATTATGACACATGCTTCTGTGCCTATTGAAGAAAGAAATAAACTGGGTATTACCGATAATTTTGTTCGAATTTCGGTTGGTGTAGAAGATGTAGCTGATTTAAAAGCTGATTTAAGCAGGGCTCTGGACCTTATTTAGTAATGTAACCCCCTCGCATGAAAGAAGAGATTAAAAAACGTTTAAATGAAATTGAAAGCTATCTGAAAGGATACATGGATGATGGGAAACAATTTTTTGCTTCCTCATCTTTCCAGACGCATAGTATTCCTATGCTACATATTCTTAATACCATAGCTCCCGGTTTCCCTGTCTATTTTATCGATACCGGCTTTCACTTTCCTGAAACATTAGAATTTAGAGATCAGGTTGCCGGTCAACTAAATTTGAATGTCATGAATCAGAAAGGGGAAATACCTTTAATGAATCAACTAAATAGTGAGGGTCGTTTTTTCTTTCAATCGAATCCCGGCTATTGTTGTTCCATAAATAAAACCCAGCCTATGGACAGCTTGATGAAGCAATACGACATCTGGATTACAGGGGTTCGTAAAGATCAGAATGCAAACCGTAGTAAAATGGATTATGAAGCTGATGGACCTCACAACACCTTGCGTTTTCATCCGATGATCCATTGGAACAGTAGAATGATATGGGAGTACAGAAAACAGCATAATTTACCAACACATCCCTTAGAGGCCGAAGGCTTTTTAAGTATTGGCTGTCTTCCATGTACCCAAAAATTTTCTATGGAGCAGGGTGATGGTAGAGACGGACGTTGGAAAGGAATGAAGAAAAATGAATGTGGTTTACACACGGACTTAATCAAATAACATGAACATATTAGTTACTGGAGGCCTTGGCTACATAGGTTACACACTCATAGAGCAAATCACTAAAAAACTGAATAAAGCAGACAGTATTGTTATTTATGATAATATGTCCAGACAAGAGTTTTCGCTCTTAAATGCTCATCATTTAGATGGAAAGAACATCAGATTTGTTAAAGGTGATCTGTTAGACAACAGGCTTTTAAAAAGTGAAGTTGACAAGGCTGACATTATTGTTCATTTAGCAGCTATGGTAACCACACCTTTTGAAGACAAGTTCTTTCATCATTTTGATCAGGTAAATCATTGGGGAACAGCTAATTTGGTTTCAATCGTAGAAGAGAGTGAGGTAAAGCATTTTATTTATCCAAGTTCTATTTCTGTTTACGGACACGGTGAGGATGTAATCGATGTAGATTCTAAACTACAGCCAGATTCATCCTACGGTACGAGTAAATTTCAAGCTGAAAAACACGTTCGCAGACTGGCTAAAAAAATTCCCACACACATTATTCGCTCAGGGAATGTTTACGGCTACAACCCTGCATTGCGCTTAGATTCTGTAATTAATAGCTTTATGTACCAGGCCCATTTTGATGGCAAAGTGCGTATTAATGGTGACGGTTCACAATGCCGTGGCTTTATTTCCGTAGCCGATTTTAGTGCACTTATTGCCGCTTTAATTAAAAACCCGACCTACGAATCAGGAATCCATTTAGCGGTAACAAAATCATTACAGATCAATGATATCTTAGAAACTTTGATGAAAATTTATCCTGAATTGGAATTTATTTACACCAATGAGAATATGCGAATGAAGTCTGTTCAGGTAAAAACACCTTCTAAAATATTAGGCGATTTAAATATCGAATTAAAAGACCTTGAAGAAGAATTATTAGAATTTAAAAAATCATTTGTTCAATAAATAAACCCTAATGAAAAAATATTTTTGCTTTTCAATAATTTCAGCAATACTACTAAATTCATGCCTACCTTATAACAAACTAACCTCACCTGAAGTATTAGAATTACACGAGAAGTCTGTTTCATTTGCTTTAGTTAGTTCAAATGCACTAATACCTTTCGGTGATAAAGGTGTCTCTCTAAGTCCAATGATTGCATATAGATTTGGTTTAAATAGTGCAATGGACTTTGGACTTAGATTAGACGTGAATCCTCTATCTGTAAGTATGGATCTAAAACACAACTTTATTAAACGTGATAATTTCTATTTAACCGGTGATTTATCAGTTTATACTTTATGCTTCGAAGAGTTTGGATCTCAATATGATCTAATTTTTGGAAACAGATCTATATATGGTTCTTGTGGCATTCTATATACGCAAGGCATTAGAGATACAACTCCGCTGATTATTGGTATTGGAACTGAATCGGGTGATTCTAAAAGAGTAGGTTTTCAAATTTCGTATTTAGCAGATGTTTTTAGTGATCAACCGGAAAATGAATTTTCTATAGGATTAAGTTATTCGCTGTATAGATAATTAAAGTTCTTTCATTAAAACCTCGTATAGTTTAACCATTTCGGCAACATCGCCTTTGTGTACTTTCTCATCGGGAGTATGCACATGATCTTCCGGGGCACCAATAAAACACCAGTCAAAAGGGTAGGAGGATTTTTGCAAACCATTCCCATCCGAACCACCGGAATCTTCAACTTCCAACTGGAATTTGATCTTATTTCTTGTGGCAATGTCTATAATCTTACGCACATACGATTTGCGTGGAATCCCAGAATCTCTCATAGAAATGGCAACACCTTCACCATGAGGAATCCCTTCAGTAACCCAGGTAATATCGGAGATTAATGCCTGACGAACACCCCACTTTTCGTAAATGTACTTCCCCAAATAACCTACAGAACCACCTCCGGTTTCTTCCCAACAAGAAAAAACGATTACACCATCCTCAAGTGTTTCTGCTACTTTAAGGGCATTCCACATCCCTAAACGATTGTCCATGTAACAATTTTGAATGTAATCGCCATCGTCACGCCAATTGGGCTTGAAAGTTAAATTTGTTCCGCGATCTATTTCTCGATTTAGTTTATAGGATGTTTTCGTATTATCTTCATTCACAACCAATTCAGTTTCAATAGCACCTTTAGAGTCTTCACCTACCAATTGAGTTCCGGAAATTAATCGTGGACCCCCTAACTTAATGAGTTCTTTCCCATAACGAACCGTAAAACCTATTGAGTCCATGTGTGCGAAAATTGCTGTTCGGGGGTTTCCAAATCTTAAGATCAAACAATCCTGAAAACCATCTCCGTAAACCAAATCCGGCTGTACTTTCCAATTGGCTTTATTCTTTTCTACATAGTCAATCACAAAATCTCTCAAGGGAGCTTCATTTCCTGCAGGTGCGTGTATTGCTTGTAAGTCTTTTAATAGGGAAAAGTCCATTTTTAATCTTTAACTTTTAACTTCTTTATTTCTATATTTTTCAATCCGGTAAATTTCTCTTGAGCTTTATCAGCGTCTTTTTGACGGATGGCAAAACGAATCTTACAATCTAGCTCAAGTTTTTGATCAACAATAACAACTCCTAAATCCTTAATAAATCGCATAACTGTATTCATTTCAGGATACCCAAAACTCACTTCAAAAGTATCATCTATCGTACACTCAATAATCTCAGCATGATTTAACGTATCTAAAGCAGCTTCTTTATAAGCATTCATCATACCACCTACACCGAGTTTTGTTCCTCCAAAATACCGAACAACTACCAAGGCTACATTAGTCAGATCTTTTGCATCAATCTGACCTAAAATTGGTTTTCCGGCAGCATTCGTTGGTTCACCATCATCATTTGCCCGATACACAGAGTAGTCTTGTCTAAATCGATAAGCATAACAATGATGTCTGGCTGTATGATGTTCTTTTTTCAGCTTCTCAATTTTAATTTTTAAAGCGTCTTCAGAAGAGCAGGGGTAAGCATAGCCAAAGAACTTAGATCCACGATCCTTGAAGAATCCTTCAGAAGAATCTTTTATCGTTTTATATGAATCCTTTTGTTTATTCAAATTTTAAGAGATTATTAATATTAAACCTAAACCTTGCACAAAAAAACGAAAAATCAATTTAATTATCTCACTAAATCAGTCTAATAAATTAAAGGTTTCATTGGAAGGCTTCTATACATTTTAGGTGTATTATATGTAGTATTTATAATAAAATGAGTGATATTACCTATGCGACAATGAGTGACATCACCTATATCAAAATGAGTGATACTACCTATATTGAATAAAGTAAATTGATATATATTTGCATTCCATAAGATTTATTCTTGATGGTTAAGTAAAGGGTTCTAAACCTACTAATTAAAAAAAAGAAGTAAGATAAACTAATCGGATTGTCATGAAAAAAAGAACAATTTACTATTTAGCGGCTTTATTGATTGCATTTAGTAATGCAATTTTTGCTCAGGAAAATCTAAATTTTTCAAACCTAGGTTTTGAGAATTGGGATCTGTTTCATGGATATGGCTATACATCGCCAGACATTG